>JAKLQR010000289.1 GCA_022013235.1 Thermodesulfovibrionales bacterium
AGGACAGACCTTTACACAGATTCCACAGGCGATACATCCTGTCTGGCAGTTATTTCTGGTATCGGAACTTTTGTCTTTTGAATGACAGGCGACGAGCACCTGTTTTGAAGCGGGCAGGACCTCAATGATTTTTGTCGGACAGGCTGCCTCGCATTTTCTGCATCCGGTGCATTTTGTGGGATCGACATACGGGAGATGATCTTCCGTCATGGTGATCGCACCAAAGGGACATACCTTTGCACAGGTACCATAGCCGACACATCCATATCTGCATGCCTTGTCCCCGCCTCCCGCAAGGATCGCAGACCTGCAGTCCTGAACTCCTTCATAAACGAACTTTTTGCGGGAATTGCTCCACCCCCCCTGACACATAAGCCTGGCAAACATGGGTTCTTTAAATTCCGCTTTTTTCCCGGTGATCCGGGCGACTGCTTCAGCGGTCATTGCACCGCCGGGTGTACAGAGTGTCGGCGGAACATCGGGGTTGCCTACCACCGCTTCGGCGTATTGTTCACAGCCGGCATACCCGCAGGCTCCGCAGTGGGCATGGGCGAGGACATCTGTCACCTGTTCGACCCGCGGGTCAATTTTTACCGAGAACTTTTTCGCGGCAAGAGCAAGCCCGAGGCCGAATATGATGCCGATACCGGCGAGAAAAAGGAGGGTCGATTCCAGTATAGGAATGAAGGGAACATATTCCCGTGCCTCAACCCCTCCGCCGACCCCGGCATGAGGGATGAGAAAAGAGAGAACATCGGACGGAGGCAACTGTCCGATGACTTCTGAGAGCAAGGTATAGATATCAGCTATAGTCGGCATTTTTTGTTCCGGAACATTATATTCTGATCAGTCCTGAAAACCCTGTAAAGGCGAGGGCAATCAACCCTGTAACAATAAACGCAATAGGCACTCCCTTAAAAGGTTCAGGAACATCGGCGAGTTCCAGTTTCTCCCTGATGCTTGCCATAATGATCAGGGCCAGCGAGAAGCCGATTCCCGAACCGAAGGCAAAGGCAAGGCTTTCAAAAAAGGTGTACCGCTCACCGGCGTTGATGAGGGGTACGGCAAGAATGATACAGTTCGTTGATATGAGAGCGAGGTAGATGCCGAGCTTGTAATAGAGTACGCGGGCAACCTTGCGCATTATGGTATCGGTCGCCTGTACGAAACCGGCAACAATTCCGATAAAGACGATGATTTTCAGGAATGTGATATCAAGAGGGACCATCACATGAGTGAATACGAGCCAGCTTAGTGCCGCGCTGATCATCATGACCGATGTGAAGGTGATGCTCATTCCGACGGCGGTCTCCATCCTCTTCGAAACTCCGAAGAATATGCAGAGGCCGAGGAATCTTGTAAAAACAAAATTGTTGATGAGCGATGCGGCTATGATCAGTTCAAAAAGCTTTATAAACTCATTGCTCATTGTCTTCCCTCGTATTTTGTACTGATCCAGTTGAAGAATCCCATAAGCAATCCCACTGCGAAAAACCCCCCTGCGGGAAGCACCAGTATCAGCAAAGGTTTTGCATTGATGATCTGATATCCCCATAAAGAGCCTTTGCCGAGGAGTTCCCTGAAGAAGCTGATGACGGTGAGTGCGAGCAGGAACCCCGCTCCCATGCCGATCCCATCGAACATGGAAGGAACAAAGGTATTTTTACTCGCGAACATTTCAGCCCTTGCGAGTATAGACGCAAACGCAACAATCAACTGGATGTATAAGCCCATCTGTTTATACGCCGCCGGCGCAAAAACCGCCATGGTCATGTCCGTTACGGTAACCCAGCCTGAGATTACCAGCATGAAAATCGGCAGCCGTATCCTCGGGTGGATCAGATTTCTCATCAGGGAAATCGTGATATTCACCATCACCTGGACAAAGAGGACGGCGGCGCCCATAAGCACACCGTTCCTTACATTATTCGTTACGGCAATTGAGGGACAGAGGCTCAGGGCGAGTTTAAAAATAGTGTTTTCCTTGAAAATACCGTTGAGAACGAGTTCGCGATAACTGATTTTACCTGCCTGAGACATGTCCCCTGTATTCTCCTTGTATGGTTTTTTTCAGGAAATCCATTCCATTTTTCACCGCGTCTTCGGCAACGGCCCTGCTGGATATCGTTGCCCCGGAAATTGCCTGGACATATTCGGTGGTCTCTGTTTTCAGTACCTTCATATGTTCCGGGTCTTTCCCCACAAACTGATCTTTGAAGCTGTCCGCTTCGATCTCATCGCCCAGTCCGGGTGTTTCGGCGTGTCCGAGAATGCTGATTTTCTGTATCCTGAATTCCGTATCAACTGCAATCAACGTGTTTATATAGCTCGAATACCCTTTGCCGAATGATTGAATGATATATCCTGCCGTGGTATTATTTTTCCGTGCAATAAAATATTCCGCATGCTTATCATGAATCGTCCAGTCGCCGATTTTTTCGATACGATCGGCCTCCGGCATCAGTTTCTTCAGCGCAGTCTCCTTTTCGAGAACGGCATTCCTGTACATGATAGGTGAAGTCTTTGCGTACACAGCAGCGAGGATTATGCCCCCGATGAGATAGATAATGACGAGGTTCAGGGTTATCTTGAGGATGTCCTTTGCCGTCACTGTTTTGCCCCTTGTTCCGGTTTTTTTACCGCGCCGAAGACCTTCGTCCTGAACCCCCGGTCAATGAGAGGCGAAAAGCAGTTCATGATCAGGATGGCAAACATGACCCCTTCGGGATATCCGCCTTTCAGACGTATGAGCATGGTTAGGAAACCGCAGCCTGTCCCGAAGAGTATCTGGCCGTTTTTTACCGAAGGGCTGGTCACATAATCAGTTGCCATGAAAAAGGCTCCGAGCATGAGCCCGCCGGTCATAAGATGAAGAAGGGGGTCTCCGGTAAAGAAGCCTTCCTGTCCGCCGAATATCCATGCGATGAGCGACGCAGTGCCGAGGAATGAGATGGGGATATGCCAGGTGATATACTTTTTGTGCATGAGGAACGCTGCGCCGATCAGGAGCGCAAGAACCGATGTTTCACCAATACACCCTCCCCGGTGACCGAACAGGAGTTGTGAGTACAGATTCCATTTATCCCCGAATACTTCGATTAATTTCGTGACGCCTTCTTCTTTCAGGATACCGAGAGGGGTGGCTGTCGTTCTGGCATCAAGGTGAATAAATGCAGCAGCCGGCTCATTCCAGACGGTCATGAGCCTGGGAAAGGAAACAAGAAGGAACGCCCTCCCGATAAGGGCAGGGTTGAAAATATTGTATCCGAGCCCGCCAAAAAGCTGTTTGGTGATGATTACGGCCACAATTGCTCCGATGACGGGAATAAAAAACGGAACCGAAGGAGGCAGGTTCAGTCCCAGAAGGAGCCCTGTGAGAAAGGCGCTCCCATCGAGAACAACCACCTTCTTTTTCATTGCCTTCAGGAAGATATATTCAGAGAGTACTGCAGAAAGGATACTTAGAATGACGGTGAAAACAGCCCTGGGACCAAAGAAATAGGCGCCCATCAGTACAGCAGGCAACAACGAAAGAGAAACACTCCACATGATTCTCTCTGTTGTCTCTGCATCCTTAATATGAGGACTGACCGAAACGATCAGTCCGGACTTTTCATTTTTCATCCGTAACTTTTAACTTTTTTTATGGTTTCACCATCGACTTTGCGAGACGAACAAGCTGGACTATCGGCCTTTTCGAAGGGCAGACGAAGGCGCACGATCCGCACTCAAAACAGTCGAAGAGATTATATTCCTTTGCCCCTTCATAGAATCCTTTTTCTGCGTAGATGCTCAGCATCGATGGCATAAGACCCATGGGGCATATTTCGATGCACCGTCCGCATCTGATGCATGGACCGAAGTCAGCTGCATGGACCATCTCTTGTTCAGACATTACAACAATGCCCGAAGTCCCTTTTGTTACCGGGACATCGGGTGAAGGGAGGGCAAATCCCATCATCGGCCCGCCGGAAATTACCTTCACCGCGTCTTCTCTCAGTCCGCCGCATTCTTCGATAAGATGGGAAATGAGTGTGCCGACTTTCACAAACAGATTCCGGGGATCATGGATCCCGCCACCGGTGACCGTAAGTACTCTCTCTATAAGCGGTTTACCGTACCGGACTGCCTCGAACACCGCACGGGCCGTCCCCACGTTTTGTACCACAACCTTCACATCCATAGGCAGTGCTCTGGGCGGTATCTCTCTCCCAGTGACGGATTTAATGAGCATTTTTTCTGCCCCCTGGGGGTATTTCGCGGGAAGTGCGACGACCTCTATAGTTTCCTTCCCCTGCAATGCCTGGTTCATCTTTTCTATGGCATCAGGCTTATTGTCCTCGATGCCGATATAGCCTCTCGGAACCCCAAAGATTTTTATGAGTATTTCAAGACCAAGGATTATTTCATCCGGATGCTCGATCATAAGCCTGTAGTCGGCTGTCAGATAAGGTTCACACTCTGCGCCGTTCAATATGACGGTATCGATAGGTTTCTCTTTCGGTGGCGAAAGCTTGATAACTGTCGGAAAAGCTGCGCCGCCCATTCCGACAATTCCGGCAATTTTTATCTTTTCCTTTAATTCTTCGGGGGAAAGCCTTTCAAAGTCAGGCGTATCCTTCAGGATTGTCCATTCATCCTTGCCGTTATTTTCGATCACGACCGATGTTACCATTCTGCCCATCGCATTCGGGAACTCGCCGATGGCGGCTACTTTCCCGGAAACCGATGAATGAACCGGAGCCGAGACAAATCCCCCAGGTTCACCGATCTGTTCTCCTTTCTTGACTTCCTGCCCCGGCGTCACAACTGCCTTGCAGGGCGCGCCGAGATGCTGACTGAGTGGAATGAACACTGTATCGGGTTGAGACGCAGTGGCAATTGGTTTTTCGGCGGACAGATTTTTATTATCAGGCGGGTGTATGCCGCCCCTGAAAAGCGCGGATATCATTTTTTCGTACTCCTGAAACAACGAATTCGTGACAAGACTCACTTTTTACCACAGGGGTATCCGGAATGTCAAGGAATCTCTAAGACGGCACCCATCGCAAATCAGTGACAGTTTTCATCACAATATCACGCAATGCCTCGATAAAAAGCGGATTGGTGTTTAATGAGGCAGTCCGGTGCAGGGTTATGCCGAGCTTTGTTGCGAGGTTCGCATAAAGGATGTCTATTTCATACAGGGTTTCGATATGATCCGAGACAAAACTGATCGGGACCACAAGAATATTTTTCACGCCTTTTTCGGAGAGTTCTTCCAGTTTCGCCTCGGTAGACGGTTCAAGCCATTGTACAGGGCCGCTCTTTGACTGATAGCTCAGGTGCCACTGAATCGGCATCCTTTTTGTGATCTCCCCGATTGTTTTCATTGTGTGCGCCACATAAGGATCACCCTGGTCTATGAATTTCTGCGGGAGGCTGTGAGCGCTGAAAAGGACGTGAAGATCATCTGCTGATACGCTGCCGAATGACTGTATTCCCTTTTGAATAATATCAATAAGCGATTCGATATACAGGGGATGGTCGTACCATTCTGAAACCGTAAAAAATTCGATGGGGTACTGCGATATAACCTCTCTGAATTTTGAGAGTGATGAACCTGAAGTCGCGACAGAATAATGCGGATAGAGGCAGAGCGCGACAAGTTTCCTTATCCCGGTTTTGTGGATTTCAGGGATCACGTCCTCTGTCAACGGATGCCAGTACCGCATTGCGATGAAGACCCTGAAAGAAGTTGACCCCCCTTGATTCCCCCCCTTAGCAAGGGGGGGATGGGGGGGTATTGATTGTTGATTAAGCAATTTTTCCAATGCTTTTGCCTGGGCACTGGTGATTTCGAGGATCGGTGATTTCCCTCCGATCATGCGATAGAGATTCTCCGTTTTTCCTGATCGCAAGGAAGAGATGAGCCAGGCAAGAGGCTTTTGCAGAAAAGAAGGACCGAGACGGATTATCTGTCTGTCCGAGAACAGGTTATAGAGAAACGGCCTCACTGCCTGAAGCGAATCAGGACCGCCAAGGTTAAGAAATACAACTCCTATTGTGTTAAGGTTTTCTCCCATAGGTATGCACCGCTTCGACCAGGGCGATCACATTCTCAACGGGTGTCTGGGGCAGAACACCGTGTCCCAGGTTGAATATATGCCCGCGTGCTGATTCCCCCTTCCAAAGTATGTCCTTGACGCGGTCTTCGATCTGCTCGTGAGGGAGAAAGAGCGCGCAAGGATCAAGGTTCCCCTGGACAACTGCTTTTTTGCCGAGTTTCTTTATCCCGTCGCCGAGATCGATCCTCCAGTCAATTCCCGTAACATCCGCGCCGGTCTTTTTTATCTCTTTCAGAATGCCTGCACAGTCGTTCGCGAAATAGATGACTGGCGCCCCTTCCTTTTTCACCTCGGCGATTATGCGTTTTACATAGGGGAGGGCGTATTTTGCATAGTCAAAAGGAGTAAGTACCCCTGCCCAGGTGTCAAAGAGCTGAACCGCCTGGGCTCCGGCCTTTATTTGTGCAGAAAGATACGAGCTGACGGTCGTTGACAGTTTCTCCATCAAATAATGAAATGCGGGACTGTTCTGAAACATCATCCGCTTGGTATGGACAAAGCTCTTCGATGATCCCCCTTCAATGAGATAGGTCGCGAGGGTAAACGGAGCTCCTGAAAATCCGATCAGGGGCACCCTGTTCGCAAGCTCTTTCCTCAGGAGTTTTATGGTATCGAAGATAAACGGGAGGTCCTCCTCCGGATCGGGAATCTCCAGTCTCTCGACCCCGGCCTTGTTCCTGACCGGATCGCTGAGGACAGGTCCCTCCTTCTCTGAAAATTCGAGACGCATCCCCATTACCTCAAGCGGGATGAGGATATCGGAAAAAAGTATTGCAGCGTCAACGCCGAGGATATCCACGGGCTGGAGTGTTACCTCTGCTGCGAGCTTGGGGTTTTTGCAGAGCGTCAGAAAATCGACCTGTGAACGCATGGCCTGATACTCCGGCAGATACCGTCCTGCCTGGCGCATCAGCCATACAGGCGTATAGTCTACTGCTTCACCGCGGCATGCTTTCAGAAACGTGTCGTTCATGGTTCCCCCTTGATTTCTATTTTGATCATTTTGATATTGATTAGGTGATTCCGAAACAGCCTGTCCCTTTTCTCAAGTTTGCGATTGGCGCGCTTTCTTATACCGAACAGGTTCATATCCGCAAAAAGGCTCTTCTGCGAGATAATCGCCATGCACCGCATATGCCCTGGCACGGCATCCGCCGCAGACAGTCACGTACTCGCACGACCCGCACTTGCCTTTATATTTTTTAAAATCACGGAGTTCCTGAAATAATTCAGAATGCTCCCATATTTCCCTGAACGATTGTTGTCTGATGTTTCCGGCAGGTTTCGGGAAATAACTGCAGGGAAGCACATTGCCGTCTACGTCGATAAGTGCGATGAGCTGGCCGGCGATGCATCCTTTTGAGCCTCCTGTCGAAAATTTCAACGTCCTCCTCTCGAATTTCGATCCTTCCTCTTTGGATTTCTGCAGGACGATCCGGTAATAATGAGGCGCACAGGTGGGTCTCACGAGGAGTGTTTTCTCGTCTTTCTCCATCTCATAATGCCATTCGAGGATTTGTTCGTATCCCTCCTTCGATATCAACTCGTTCATGATCTCTTCTCCTCTGCCCGTAGGAACGATCATGAAGAGGTACCAAGCTGTTGCACCGAGTTCCCTGGCGAGCGCATAGACTTTCGGTATTTCTGCCTGGTTCCGCTTCGTGAAGGACGAATTCACGATAAACTCAATGCCGTGTTTCCTCAAGAGGCGCGCTGCATTGAGTGTCCCGGCAAATGCGCCCTTCTGATTTCTGAAGTCATCATGGACTTTTTCTTCCGAGCCGTCGAGACTCAGGGATACTATCCTGATGCCGGAATCTTTGATTTTCCCGCAGATCTCATCGGAGACGAGGGTCCCGTTTGTCGCGAGACACATCCTCAGCCCCTTCTCTGTGCCATACCGTGCAATATCGAAAACATCCTCTCTCAGGAGCGGTTCTCCGCCCGAAAGAACAATTACCGGTTTCGCATAGCTTGTGATGTCATCGATGATCCTGAACGCCTCTTCAACAGGGAAATCAGGATGCGATTTTGCTTCAAGTTCAGAGGATGAGCGGCAGTGAACGCATCTCAGGTTGCAGCGTCTCGTGATTTCCCAGGCTATCCATTTCGGTTCGAAATCCATAATACCTCCAATTATACATGCAATTCTTGTAGTTTTTTGTCCCAGATATGCGATTCGATTGCCTGAAGCAACAGGCCGAATGAAGAAGGGTCCAACGCGGATATCGCTATGGCGTCGTACCTGAACGCGAGGTTTTGTCTCTCCTCATTCGGGATCCTGTCAGTCTTGTTCAACACAATAAGCCGGGGTTTCCCGTCGAGATGGAGCTCACGGAGGATATTCTCAACAGACGCGATATGCTGCTCAAACCGGGGGTTTGCGCTATCAACAAGATGGAGGAGCAGGTCGGCGTCCTCGAGTTCTTCAAGCGTCGCCTTGAAAGCCGTCAGAAGGTCTTTGGGGAGATTCCGTATAAAACCGACCGTATCAGTGATCACAATCTCCCTCTCGCGCGGGAAGCGCAGTCGCCTGCTTGCCGTATCAAGAGTAGCGAACAATTTATCTTCGACAAACACCGTACTTTTTGTGAGAGAATTCAAAAGCGTTGATTTGCCTGCATTGGTATATCCGATAATCGAGACGATGGGAATGCCCCGTTCGACCCGTTTCTGTTTCCTCTGTTTCCTCGCCGCGCTCAGGTGCTTGAGTTCCTTTTCGAGGAGCACGATCCTGTCGCGGACACGCCTCCTGTCTATTTCGAGTTTCATTTCGCCGGGACCTCTTCCGCCTATCCCTCCCATGAGCCGGGACATAGCGGTGCCTTTGCCCGTGAGCCTCGGAAGTCTGTATTTCAATTGGGCCAGTTCTACCTGGACCTTTCCGTCACGGCTGTGGGCGCGCCGTGCAAAGATATCGAGGATGAGCTGTGACCGGTCTATCACTTTCAGTTCGGTCAGTTCGGTGACGGCTTTTACCTGTGACGGACTCAGTTCCTGGTCAAAGACAAGGAGTGTAGCCCCCTTGCTTAATGCATTGATGACGAGATCTTTGATTTTCCCTTCACCCATCAGATACTTCGGGTTGATTTTCTTTAGCCTCTGTATAACGGTATCGAGCACAAGGAGGTTGCTTGACTCTGCAAGCTCCCGCAGTTCCTCCACCGAATCTTCCTGCTCGTACCGCGGCTGCGTAGAGACACTCACGAGAATAGACTTCTCACGCCTGTCATCGGGGCTGAAGCTCCTGTGTCTCTCGGTCTCTTCTTCAATAGAAGTGATGAAAGGGAGAAAGTCGATTTCAAATGCATGGAAATGCTGATACTCCATTATTTCGAATGGTCTCTCGCCGTCAGGCATCAGGTATGCGAGATGGAAATTGCCCGGAAGCCCGTTTCTCACTCCTATGGAAGCTATGAGGTCAAACCTGAGCAATGCCAGGTCTGTCAGGTCGTCCTGCGTGAGAGGTTCCTCATTGAGATGTGTGTGGATCAGCCTGAGACCCCGGAGCGCTTTTCTTCCCAGAGGATAGTTTCCCAGTTCAGGGATGAATATCCCTCTTGCATCACCGACAATTACATGAGTGATGGTGCCGGACCTTTCGATCAGGATACCGATCTGTCTGTTGATTTCGAAGGAGATTTCTGTGAGGTATCGTGCAAGTTCCGGGGTTATTACTTCACGGGTTACCTTCCTCCTGTATATTCTTTCGAGTGCATTCAGGTAGCTGGCCTTGAGTCCCGACAGATTTCCGTGCAGCGCTGCTATCTATATCCTCCAGAATTCATTTATGATATATTTTATCATAGAAACGAAGAGAATCGAATCTCCTCTGTCCTCATTGTATGAAGAACAGGGAGGATACCATGAGAATAATCAGCGAGAAGGACATTGATGGCAGGACTATCCGCCTTGTTCAGGGAGACATTACGGAGCGGAAGGTGGATGCAGTTGTGAATGCGGCAAATTCTTATCTCCAGCACGGCGGCGGCGTCGCAGGCGCTCTCGTAAAAAAAGGCGGGCAGAGTATCCAGGATGAAAGCAACCGGATAGGGTTTGTCCCGGTAGGGCATGCAGCGTTGACCGGCGCCGGGAAACTGCCCGCAAAATTTGTCATCCATGCCGTTGGGCCGAGGATGGGAGAGGGAGATGAAGAGAACAAGCTCAGCAATGCCATCAAGAACAGCCTTATGCTTGCGGACAGCAAAGGGTTCAAGAGTATCTCGATCCCTGCAATAAGTTCAGGGATATTCGGTTTTCCCAAAGACAGATGCGCAAATATTCTGGTGAGCGAGGCAAAGCATTATTTAAAAAGCAAGCCACAGAGCAGTCTCAGGGAGATAGAATTCTGCGTTTTTGATGACGAAACTGTCAGGTATTTTACGCAGGAATTTGAGAAAATCGGATAATATGCAGGTTTATTGAAAAAAAGGTAAAATAGTGCAGAAAAGATAGGATTTCTTAGATGCACGACAGAAAGAAACAGAAAAAATGAAAACTACTTCATATGATATTATTGTTGTGGGTGGTGGGCCGGTCGGGAGTTATACCGCATGGTTATTGGCCAGAGAAGGATTCCATGTGGGGATATTTGAGAAGAACCCGGAAATCGGAAAGAATATCAACTGTACAGGCATCATCAGCACTGAATGTTTTCGACAATATGATCTGCCTGAAAATACCGTAATACGACCCATAGTATCCGTCAAGGCAGTAGCTCCTTCCGGAGATTCCCTGAAATATCAGGCAGCCTCACCATTCGCGTATGTCGTCAGGCGCGATATGTTCGACCGTGCCATACACAAAAGGGCTGAACAGGCAGGAGCTGTCACCCACCTGGGGTCCGGAGTAAAAGAGATTGCCGTAACCCGTGATGCTTTCTCAATAAAAACAGGGAAAGCGGGGAAAGAAGAAACGTTCTCTTCAGAGGTCGGGATAATTGCAACCGGCTTTGAAATGCATGCATTGCCGGGTATCCCGGAAAGACCGGGAGAATTTTTCTTCGGCGCGCAGACTGAAGTCGGCATGGAAGACATGGAAGATGTCGAGGTCTACTTTGGTGAAAAAATCGCTCCGGGCTCTTTCTCCTGGATTGTGCCTACAAACGACAGGAAGGCCAAGATAGGCCTGCTTACCCGGAATAATCCTGCGTCATTCCTGAGAAAATTCATGAAAAGCCGTCATATTTCCGGGAGAGTAACCCCAGGGGAAAGTCCGATCAAATGCAGTCCGGTCCCGACAACGACAATTCCGAAAAGCTATGCCGACAGGCTTGTAGTGGTGGGGGAGGCTGCCGGACAGGTCAAGGCAACTACAGGAGGCGGAATCTATTTTGGGCTGCTCTGTTCTGAAATTGCAGCCGATACTATTCTTAATGCATTTCGGCAGGGAAACTTCACCGAAAAAGTCCTGAGGGCATATGATAAAGCATGGAGGAGCAGACTGGCCCCCGAGCTGAAAGCCGGTCTGAGATTGAAGAATATCTATTCAATGCTTTCAGACCGCCAGATCGATTTCCTTATCGATTTAGCACGCAAGGACGGTATAATGCCGGTTATCGAGAGAGCCGGCTTCGACTGGCATAAAGATATCATCACCCATATCATCCGCCATCTTATGCCGAAGAATTTTTTCAGGAAGTAAGCCCCTGCAATGCAATAAAAAAAGGGCAGGCTGAAGGCCTGCCCTTTTTGTTTCTGTATCTCTTACTGAAGGAGTTTTCCGAACGGGTTTACGAAGATGAGGATCAGGACGACGACGAGTGCGTAAATTGCGAGAGACTCGATCATC
>JAKLQR010000003.1 GCA_022013235.1 Thermodesulfovibrionales bacterium
GGAGACGAGCCGGAGTACCCGCTCAAGCGCCTCCCCCACCGTCAGGTCTTCCGGAAGGTAGAGCGGTTTAAGTTCCGGCTTGACCCTTTCGAGCTTGAACGTCTTCTGCGGCATCGCGCCGAGGACCTTCGCGAGGTCAAGGTTCACAGGCGTGCTGCCGTCTGTTTCATCGTAGAGGACAATAAAGCCGTCGCCTGTTATTTCTCCGATAACCGCACAGGGCACCTTCTCTCTTGTACAGAGTGAGAGAAACTCTTCCTTCCTGTCAGGTTGTAAAAGCAATGCATCCTGCTCCTGGTATTCGGCACCCCATATTTCGAGAACAGATAATGTCGTATCGCCAAGCTGAATTTTCCTTATCTCTATTTTCGCACCGGCCGGATAGATAATTTCTTTCACGACGTTGCAGTTCCCGCCTGCGCCCTGGTCATGGATACTGACGACCGGATTTCCGTCTCCCATTTCGACACAGGCCCTGATGACCCTGTTCGCCTTCTGCTCCATCTCTGCGTCGCCGCGCTGGACCGCGCTGAAGTCGAGCTCTGCGATATTCTCTCCCTGGATCATGCTCGACGCAGCCCCTCCTCCCATGCCGATTCTGTAAGCAGGGCCGCCGATCTTTATCACGAGCATCCCTTTTTCAGGCTCTTTTTTCCCGGTATGTCTCGCATCGATCTGCCCTATGCCACCGGTGAACATGATCGGTTTCACCCATTCCCTGCGTTCTCCGTCAGGCAGCCGAAGACCGAACGATCGCGTAAAACCCTGTATCACCGGTTCTCCGAATTTGTTCCCGTAATCGGAGGCCCCGTTGCTGGCATCGATCTCTATCTGAAGTGGTGATGCAAGGTTCGGCGGATAGAGGAACGAGGGATCCTCCCAGGGGAGGAAATACCCCGGGATGTTGAGATTCCCTACACAGTAGGCGGCGGTGCCTGCTACGACCAGACTCCCCTTCCCGGTTGCATGTACGTCCCGTATTCTCCCGCCCGTGCCTGTTTCAGCGCCGGGGAAGGGAGCGACGCCTGTTGGGAAGTTGTGTGTCTCCGCGGTAAAAATGATATCGTAATTGACCCGCCTCTCCTGGAAACGTGCCGGAGCTCCGGGAATTTCCGGGAAAATAGTCATTATTTCATAGCCGCGAATGCCGCTTGAATTGTCCTTGAATGCAATGACACTGTTATTCGGGGCGCTGCGCTTCAACGGCTGTTTTATAATGTGTATGAGCGACTCCTCCACTTCCTCTCCTTCAATGATCAGTCTGCCCTGAAAAAACCAGTGCCGGGAGTGTTCGCTGTTGGACTGCCCCAAGTCGAAACATTCCACATTCGTGGGATTCCGACCTATTTCGTTCACAAACAGGTTATAGTAATACCCGATATCCCACTCATCGAGTCCAAGCCCCAGTTCGGCATTTATCTTCCTCAGCGCATCCCTGCCCTCTTCGATCAGAGGGACAATGGAAACCGGTTCAGGTTTCATACCCGTTTCAAACGATGTTAGGGTTTGAGGGTACTCACACTCGGTCATGCGGTCATGGATAGATTCGAGAAAATCCGGATTTTGAATTTCGAATTTCATATTCGCTGTCAGCTTGTATCTTCTCGACCGTTCGATGCGCGTGATCTTTGTGAGACCACAGGCATGACATATGGACACCGCATTCGTCGACCAGGCGGTAGAGAAATTCATCCTGGGGCCTACTTCGATGATAAGATGGGTGTCATTGCGAACCGAAGGCGAAGCGATGACATCTGCATCCGGAGTGATTACCCCCCCTTCTCCCCCCCTTGGCAAGGGGGGGAGAAGGGGGGTCAGAAAACTTTTCTCTCCAAATTTCTCCTGCTCAAAGGTTTCCGAGAGAAGCCACCGGAGGATGCCGGACTCAGCATTGGTGAGCGGGGAAGTTGTCTCGATGTGAAAACAGTACTCCGTTTCCGCAGAAATGATTCCCGGGGAAAGATGTGTTCCGGCAAGGGACAAAATCTCATCTGTTTTTGCCGGTGAGAATGCCGGGGTCCGGTAGAAATGTATGAGAGGATTACCGCTCATTTACCCGGACCGAAAACCCTCTTGAAAATGAAACTCACATTTTTCAGGTAATATTCAAGATTGAAGATGGATTCTATTTCCTGTGAAGACAGGTATTTTTTGACTGCGCTGTCTTTGAGCACCAGTTTTTTGAACTGGACGCCTGTTTTCCAGCTCTTCATCGCATTCCGCTGCACTATGTCATAGGCCGCGTCCCGGGACAATCCCTTTTCGATCAGCGCAAGCATGACCCGCTGGGAATTGAACAGTCCGTAGCTCCTGTTCATATTCTCCTTCATCCTTCTCGGGTAAACCTGGAGTTTATCGAGAATGCCTGCAAGTCTGTCGAGCATGTAATCGACAAGGATGGTGCTGTCCGGGATGATCACCCTCTCCACAGAGGAATGGGAAATATCCCTCTCGTGCCACAGAGCTATATTTTCGAGCGCCGCCATCGCATTTGCCCTTACAAGCCGGGCAAGACCCGAGAGGTTCTCGCACCCGATGGGATTGCGTTTGTGCGGCATTGCGGAAGACCCTTTCTGCCCTGTCATGAACGGTTCTTCAGCTTCGAGCACCTCGGTCCTCTGGAGATGCCGTATTTCTAACGCTATTTTTTCAACAGACGCAGCGACAAGGGCAAGGGTTGTCAGATATTCTGCATGCCTGTCCCTCTGTACCACCTGTGTGGCGACCGGTTCGGGTTTAAGGCCTAGTTTCTTGCAGACTTTGACTTCGATTGCCGGGGGGATGTTCGAGAAGGTCCCCACCGCCCCGGAAAGCTTCCCGACCAGTACGACCTCCTGCGCCCGCCTCATCCTTTCAAGGTTCCGTTGCATATCGCTGTACCAGAGGGCATATTTAAGGCCAAAGGTCATGGGTTCGGCATGAATGCCGTGGCTTCTCCCTATCATTTGAGTATCTTTATACCGGTATGCCTGCTTTTTCAGAATCTCCATGAGCTTCCTGATATCGTTGATGATTATATCGGCAGCCTCCCCCATAAGGAGAGCCAGGGCGGTATCAAGGATATCAGATGAAGTGAGTCCTTTGTGAATAAATCTTGATTCAGGGCCGAGACTCCCGGCAACAGAGCTCAAAAACGCAATCACGTCGTGTCTGACCACCTTTTCGATCTCATCAATCTTCCCGACGTCGAATTTTGCCTTTTTCCTGATGCCGGCCAGGGCGTCCTTCGGTATTTCCCCAAGTTCGGCCCATGCCTCACAGGCAGCTATTTCCACATCGAGCCATTTCCTGTACCTGGTATCGATACTCCACAGCTTCCCCATATCAGGGCGGGTATAACGAGCAATCATGGTTCCCCCTCTTGAATATATTTACTAAAGAAGTGCATAAGTAAGACTACAACATTCCCCCCCTCACCCTAACCCTCTCCCTCCAGGGGAGAGGGGACTTACTAATCTTCCCTCCCTTGAGGGGAGGGGACAAAGGGGAGGGTGTTGAAAATATGTATCCTTACTTATAACCATCTTAGTAAATAGTTCATTTCATAGACAGACGACATTTATGATTTTACCACCGTATCCCCTTGCAAAAAAAGCTATTTTTGTGTTAATCTTTTGTTCCTGAAAGAGAGTTTCTTTTCTTTCAGAAAATACATCATTCTGTCTCTGTGCGCCAGCATGGCGATATTCCGAGCAAACAGAGAACGAGGAAACAGGAGGAACAAGAGAACATGGTAGCAGGAATGAAAGAGCTTCTTGAAGCAGGAGTGCATTTTGGCCATCAGGTGAAGAGATGGCATCCCAAGATGAAGAAATACATCTTTGGCGAGAGAAACGGTATTTACATCATCGACCTTCAGAAAACGGTCAAGGGCCTTGAGGAGGCCTATAACTTCGTAAGGAACGTGACAATAGCAGGCGCTCCGATCCTGTTCGTCGGGACGAAGAAGCAGTCACAGGACGCGATCAGGGACGAAGCGCAAAGGTCCGGAGCTTTTTACGTGAATCAGCGTTGGCTCGGCGGCATGCTTACCAATTATGCAACGATCAGGAAGAGCATCGAAAAACTGAAAAAGATCGAGGCAATGAAAGGGGACGGGACCTATGAAATCCTTCCCAAAAAAGAAGTTGCCGCTCTCGAAAAAGTGAGGTTAAAGCTGGAAAAGAACCTTTCCGGCATCAAAGACATGGAAGCGCTTCCGGGCGCCCTCTTCGTCGTAGACCCGAAGAAGGAGAGGATCGCCATCGCTGAAGCAAAGAAATTATCTGTTCCCATCCTCGCAATTGTCGATACGAATTGCGACCCCGATGAAATTGACTATGTCATACCCGGGAATGACGATGCGATCAGGGCCATTAAACTGATCACTTCAAAAATAGCGGATGCCGTAGTCGAGGGAAAAGCCACTCTCTCCAAGACTCTCGCGGAAGAAGCTGAGAAGGCTCAGGCGGAAGAAAAGATGCACCAGGAGGAAGCAGAGGGAACAGAATGACAAAGATATCTACGGATCTGATCAAGGAACTGAGAGAAAAAACCGGCGTCGGGATGATGGAGTGCAAGAAGGCGCTCACCGAGAGCGATGGTGATTTTGAAAAAGCAATCGACTTTCTCAGGCAGAAAGGCCTTGCAACCGCGGTAAAAAAAGCAGGGAGAACAGCATCTGAAGGCCTTGTAGAGTCCTACATCCACATGGGGAAAATCGGCACCCTTGTCGAGATCAACTGCGAGACGGACTTTGTTGCCCGGACAGAGGAATTCAGGGAACTTGTCAAGGATGTCGCAATGCAGATCGCGGCCTCAAATCCCGTATACCTGTCGAGAGAGGATGTTCCCCAGGACGTTGTCGAACGGGAGAAGGAAATCTACCGTGCGCAGGTAGCGGACAAACCGCCTCAGGTTATGGAAAAAATCATCGAAGGAAAGCTCGAAAAGTATTATACAGATGTCTGTCTTCTCGACCAGCTCTTTATCAAAGATACTGAACAGAAACAGAAAGTGAAAGATCTCATTACCGGAAAGGTCTCCAAACTCGGGGAGAATATCGTTATCAGGAGATTTTCCAGATTCCAGCTCGGAGAAAAAACAGCAGGGTAACACGCCTTGAAATATAAGAGGATACTCCTTAAAATTAGCGGTGAGGCTATGATGGGGGACCAGAGTTACGGGGTCGACCCTGCAACGGTCGACTATATCGCCCAGGAGATAAAGGACGCTGTGTCGCTTGGAGTCGAGTTGGCTATCGTAATCGGGGGAGGGAATATCTTCAGAGGAGTTGAGGCGAGTGTCAAGGGAATCGAAAGGACATCTGCCGATTATATGGGCATGCTTGCTACGGTTATCAACGCGCTTGCACTGCAGAACTACCTTGAAAAATACAACATACCCACGAGAGTCCAGTCGGCTATCGAGATGAAGGAACTTGCAGAGCCGTATATAAGGCGGAAAGCGGTCAGACATCTCGAAAAAGGAAGAACCGTTATTTTTGCCGCAGGAACAGGGAACCCCTACTTTACCACAGACACTGCCGCTTCCCTCAGGGCCATGGAGATCGGCGCAGAGGTTATTCTGAAAGCAACAAAAGTTGACGGAATCTATTCCTCTGACCCCATGAAAGACCCTCGCGCAAAAAAATACTCTACGCTTACCTATATCGACATTCTGAAAAAGGGGCTCACTGTCATGGATTCCACCTCAATATCACTCTGCATGGACAACAAACTCCCTATCGTGGTCTTTAATTTAAAGGGACAGGGAAATATTCGGAAAATACTAAAAGGGAAAAAAGTCGGAACTCTTGTAAGGGGGAACAATGGAGCAAGAGTTAAAGAAAAGCACCAATGACAGGATGTCGCGTTCCGTCGAGGTCCTGAGAAAAGAATTCTCTTCGATCAGAACAGGGAGGGCCTCCCTGGCGCTTCTTGACGGGATCATGGTCAAGTACTACGACACACCTACTCCTCTTCAGCAGCTTGCCAGTCTGAGCATACCGGAAAGCCGTCAGATCTTAATCCAGCCGTGGGAACAGAAGATCGTCCCTGACATCGAAAAGGCAATCCTCAAGTCCGATCTCGGGCTGACTCCTACAAACGACGGGAAGACCATCCGTATCAATATCCCGCCGCTCACCGAGGAAAGGAGAAAACTCCTGGTAAAGATGGTGAAGAAGAAGGCCGAAGAGGCAAAAGTATCGGTAAGGAATATCCGGAGAGATACGAATGAAGAGATCAAAAAACTCGAAAAGGAGAAACATATCAGCGAGGACATAGTGAAAAAACTCCAGGACGAGATACAGAAGATCACTGATTCGTATATCGATAAAGTGGACGAGGTTTTATCCCTTAAGGAAAAGGAGATCATGGAAGTCTGAAATGGTCCACCGCAATTTTCTTGTAAAGGTTACCGGCGCGAAACTGACAGAGATTCAGAAGGCCCTCCAGACTGCGGGGATAACGGTGAGGAGCATCATCGAAATTTTTCGTGAAGGAGAAAACGAATCTCCGGAAACCGAAAAGAGAGAAGAATAGCCATGGCAGAAAAGAAATCCGGAAAGAAAAAACCACCAAAACCGGCGGCGAAAAAACAGCTTGCCTCTGTGCGGAAA
>JAKLQR010000031.1 GCA_022013235.1 Thermodesulfovibrionales bacterium
CCTTATTCTGTCATTCCCGCTTGTCGGGAATCCTTCCGGAGCATATATTATATAAGACAATACAGGAATGCAAAGAAAGATTCCGGACAAGCCGGAATGACATCTTTGATACCTCGCAGCTCTGCTGCGGGGTAGTTCATTAGGCCAGATCGCGATATTTGCGGGGACCTCCCGTTCAGAAAGCCCCTTTACCTCTACCTTTCTTTCCAAAGCTTTTATCTTCACGATGCCATTGGAGATGAAAAACCCGAGGAATACCAGACCGATACAGATGAGTATGCCCAACACAAACGCCTGATTGACATTCTTATTCTCGATAATCTCCTCCTATTTCTCCCTCGAATATTATAATGTTTCCGTTTTGAAGTCAATTTGTTCTTCGGGTTCTTCAGGTATGTTCTTCAGGTAAATTCTGAGGAGAGGATAAATCAGCGGCAAGAAATCGTTCTCGATAAATGTTATGCCGATGCCCTTTCTTTAATTCGAACTTCCCTGGTTCAAAAAATAAAAAATACTGTAGACTATATTTAGAGTTTGTCTGTAAAGTCATATTTTGTCATTGTCCGGCTTGACCGGACAATCCAGAACCTATTGAAAAGAATGGATTCCCCGATCAAGTCGGGGAATGACGGACTATTTAAATTGCAATTTATGGACAGACACTATTGAATACGCTATACAATGTGAATTAAATAAAGTGTGAGGAGGAAAAGAGGATGAGTATTCTCCCTGAAGGTGAATCAATAAGAAGGGCAGTCAAGTGGATATCGGATGAGCGCATCGACAATCCTGACGCCAGTGTGTCGAAACTGGTCGGCGAGGCATGCCTGAAGTTCGATCTGGCGCCCAAGGATGCGGAATTTCTCATGAAATTTCTTGCTGAGAAGAGTTCAGCTGAATAAAAAAACAGCGCCTGTCTTTGTCTGGTATCACGAGGGCAAAGAGATTGGATAATTTCCTGAGAATAAAGCCATGAAATATTTACCTGCGCAGCTTGTATTTTTTCTCAAGAGCAAAACAGTAAAGCGCAACATTCGTGTTCTGTTGAAATTCCTTGCAGGTATTTCTCTGGTAATTCTTGCATACAGTGTGCTGTTCCATTTTATCATGGAATACGAGGCAAAACAGTATTCCTGGATTACCGGGCTGTATTGGACGCTCACTGTTATGTCGACGCTCGGGTTTGGCGATATCACCTTTACCTCAGACCTGGGAAAAGTATTTTCCCTTTTCGTTCTTCTGTCCGGGATCGTTTTTCTCCTCGTGATGCTCCCCTTCACCTTCATCCAGTTTTTCTACGCGCCCTGGCTTGAGGCCCAGGCACAGTTGCGTACCCCCCGGGAGCTGCCCCCATATACCTCGGGACACATTATCCTCACAAACTATGATCCTATTTCCATCAGCCTCATCGCGAAGCTGAACCAATACCATTTTAATTATGTCATCATCTGCCCTGACCAGCAGAAGGCATCGGAACTATTCGATGCGAATTACAGGGTTGTGGTCGGAGACCTCGACAGGATCGAAACATACAGAAACCTGAGAGTTGAAAGAGCAGCGCTGGTATTCGTCAACAACAATGATATGCTGAATACCAATATCATTTCGACGATCAGGGAATGTTCCGAAAATGTGCCGATCGTCACGAATGCCGATGCCGAAGACTCCATCGATATCCTTGAACTGGCCGGTGCAACCAATGTCTTCCAGTTCACCAAGATGCTCGCGATAACACTCGCCCAGCGTGCGATCGGTGTATCTACCCGTGCAAATATCGTCGGGAGATTCGGGAACCTGCTGATCGGCGAGGCACATGCTTCACGCACACCCCTTGAAGGGAAGTCCCTTATTGAAAGCAGGCTTCGCGAAAAAACAGGGATTAACGTCATCGGCATGTGGCAGCGGGGAAAGTTTGAAATTCCCAATGCCCGGACAAGCATCAACTCGACCACTGTTCTCCTCCTTGCAGGTTCCGAAGAACAGTTCACGCAATATGACTCCTTTATCGGCAGCTCCCGTACCTTTTCCACTCCTGTGCTTATCCTTGGGGGTGGTCGTGTCGGAACGGCTGCAGCGCATACCTTGTCAGACCGCGATATCGAGTACCGCATAGTCGAAAAGCGCGAAAAGTTTGTTGCAGAAGATGAAAAGTACATTCACGGAAGCGCTGCGGATATCAGGATACTCGAAAGGGCAGGGATATATAACGCTCCCTCGGTATTCATTACGACACATGATGATGATATCAACATCTATCTTACGATTTACTGCAGGAAGCTGAGGCCCGACATACAGATCCTGAGCAGGGCGACACTCGACCGCAATATCAACAAGCTTTATACCGCAGGGGCGGACCTGGTTATGTCCTATGCATCGATGGGTGCGAACAGGATCATCAACATTCTCAAACCGAATGAAATCCTGATGCTGACCGAAGGGTTGAATGTTTTCAGGATGCCGGTTCCCCAGTCGCTTGCCGGCGTATCAATCGCCGAGACAGGAATTCGGGAAAAGACAGGGTGTAATGTCGTTGCAATACACTCGGAGAGTGCGGTGCATATCAATCCGGATCCATCCTTGCAGCTGGCGAGAGGCGACGAACTGATTATTATCGGGACTGCGGAAGGCGAGCAGATTTTTATCGAGACATATACTGAATGAAAAAACTGAATCTCTTATGTCATTGCGGTCTGAAAATTCACCTATAAATCGATTATGGAGAATATTTCTGTTTATTGATTGTCAGAGTTAATTATTCCTGATTTCCTCCCGATTCCGACCGTTCCCTTGCATTTCGCGCCCTTGACAGCCGGGGATTATGTTGTTATGTTGTACAAAAGAAGTTATTCATATCTGTTTATGAGCAAGAAAACAGATACTACAACACGCAGGGGTCAAACTGTCAAGAAATACCCGTCTTTGAGAGTTTGACTTTTTGTTTTTTAGATATCTGTAAAAAGCGGTACGCGATACCAACAACCGGAATGCATTCTTGCATGGAAAGGAAGGGAATATGACGAAAGCAAAGCACGGTGACATTGTGAAAGTCCACTATTCGTGTTTTTTGGAAGAAGGTTCGTTGGTAGAGACAACGATGAATGCAGAACCCATGCAATTTACCCTGGGCAGCGGCCAGGTAATCCATGGTTTTGATGAAGCAGTGGCAGGGATGAGAGAGGATGAAACAAAGACCATCAGAGTAATGATGAATGAAGCCTTTGGCCCGCATAATGATGAGCGTGTCATGATGATACAAAGAGAACGATTACCGGGGGACCTCTGTTTCGAGGCAGGAAAAAAACTGCAGATTCCAACCGGAGAGGGCCAGAAAATCACCGCGTATGTTCTCGATGTTACTGAATCGACCGTCACTCTGGATGTGAATCACCCGCTCTCCGGGAAAAACCTCACCTTTTCTATCAGATTATTAGAGATTGCACCGCGTGCATGATGCACTGGATAATGGAACGGACTTCTTTTCCCTCTTGCATGGAAGTATAGCCAAGACGACAGGAGAAGCTTTCTCCGGAATGGGTTTGATAACAATAACACTGGGAAAATTATGGATACCTTAAAGACAATAACATTTGTATTTGGCGGGATTCTTTTTATCATAGGGCTTGCGGTTACATTTGCCGGACAATATCATCTTCTGAAAAATATCAGCAGATGGAACGGGATGAAGGCTTGTGTGAGCGTAATTCCCTTCTTCCTGCTTCTTTTTATGAAGTTCGATGCTCAGGTGAAAATTATCTGCAGAAACCTTCCGAACCAGAGAATTTATTTCGAGCGGGGGTTAGTCATGGCATGTCTTGGCGGGGCGCTTTTTCTGCTTACCGGATATATTTAACCCGAAAAGTGCAGAGACCGATTATTGCTATTCGAAATAATCAGGGATAGGGATGGGGCTCAATTTCGGAAGCGAACTAAACTACCTATGTTTCTGAGCTGTTATGTCCTTTGGAGGGTTTCATGCAGGCTCTATCAATTATAGTTGCTGTTTTCTTCGTTGTTTTGGCAATACTGCACATTTACTGGGCCTTAGGCGGTAACCTCGACATTCGAAAAATGATTCCTGTTGTTGATGATAAGCCCATCTTTTCCCCTGGAGTATTAGGCACATTCGTTGTTGCAATTGCGCTTGCCTGCTTTGCTGCGGTTGCGCTGGCCCTCGGCTTCAGTCGTGCGGTGTCCATTAATTATCAGCCTTACTTAAAATTTCTGGGCTTTTCAGTTGGGGCCGTGCTGGTTTTAAGGGCTATTGGCGAATTCAAGTACGTGGGCTTTTTTAAGCGTGTGCGGGGTAGCGACTTCGCAACATATGATAGCTGGCTTTACTCGCCTTTCTGCCTCTTGGCTGGGAGTGCATTCTTGTTTCTGGCAACAAACCAGACATAACAAGTAAATTCAGGATTACATGCTCGGGGAATAATTATTAACGGTCTCAAAATAGTATTCATATTTCACCCTCTCCCAACCCTCCCCCC
>JAKLQR010000290.1 GCA_022013235.1 Thermodesulfovibrionales bacterium
TTACAATGTTTCCTTTATTTTCATTAATAACCTTAGCACAAAATTAGCACAATGGAGGGTAAAATGGGTAAGAAAAAAAGTTATAAAGAAATAGCGCCAATGGGAGATAGTGCTCAGGAAACCATTGAAGAACATTTAAGTAACGCGATCCTATCAATCAGCAGTCACATTGATCTCATCAATCAACTCAACTCAGGCCCAGAAGCTATTGAAATACAAGGTGACGCTCTCAATGCTTTACATTATGGCTTCCGGCAGAGTTTGAAGGATCTCCGGATCGCTATTTGCACCCTGGATAACAAATATCAGCTGACTCCTGCAAATAAGAAGGACTTACATGAAAAAGCCTATGCCTGCAAAGGGTGCGAAAAAACATATAGCAAAATTGACTATATGATGCTTGAAGACCACTGGGGTGATCATCCATGCACTTCCTGCGGTTCCTGTGAGTATACTGTAACGGCGCGAGACGGCCTTAGAACGACTGAGATAGGGAGACAGGCTGCTTAATGACTATCAAGACATATCTCCTGATCGATGAGGTCATAGATATCCTCAAGGTCAGTAAATGGACCGTCCGGAGATATGTCGCTGCAGGAAAACTTAAAGCAGTCTATCGTGAACCTGGTAGACACGGCATGCAGATTCTTACAGACTCGCTTATAGAGTTTCAGAAGAGACTCGAAAAGCAGAAGGAAAACAGAAGATGATACCGATTGCATGGATCGCAACAGTGATGAATGTATCTATAAGCAAAGCCCGGTCGAGATTGATCAAGATTGTATGCGGCGGAATGGTATCCATCGAAGACCTGAACGACTGGGTCGAGTATGCGTACAGGAGAAACCCTGTCCAGTATAAAAAATGGATTGAGTTTCTCCGCAGAATGGAAGCGCGAGAGCTCGGAAACACCTGAAAAGATAGTTAAGGCGGAGGCCCTGGGGGCTCCCGGATCCCGGAATGTCCGGGGCCTCCGGTCCTCTTGACTATATTGTAGCTTGGTTATATGCTTTTGCTAATGATGTCAAGGGGAGGTAAATTATGAAAGAATTCAAGGCAGCATTAAGGAAGTTTCTTCCCAAAATACGGGATGCGAAAGAGAAAACCCTGAATGAAGCTGACACCCGGATGAGGATCCGCTTACTTCTCTCTGAGATACTTGGGTATGATCTCCTCGACGAAATCACACAAGAGCATATGGTGCAAAGTCATTATGTAGATCTCACCGTGAAATTGAAAGATAAAATTGTTTTCTTCATCGAAGTAAAATCGATTGATACAACGCTCCGGGAAACTCACGCGTACCAGGCAACCAATTATGCAGCGACCGGCGGCGTGAATTTATGTCTGTTAACCAATGGGATTGATTACAGACTTTTTTATCTTACATGGGGAAAAGCAAAAGTCGAAAGTAACGTCATTCTCTCGTTCAATATCCTCGATGATATCAATAAGGTCTCTGAAAAGCTTTATCTGCTTTCAAAGGAGAGCTTCAAGAAAGGAATCATCGATAAATATATCGCAGAGGTTACCTCTCTTGAGGACAAGAATTTACTGCAGGCGCTCTTATCTAAACGGGTCCTTACGGCAATACGGCTTGAACTCAAGGGCATTACAGGGCATGTTGTAAAAGAAGAGGCAATCGAAAAATGTATCAGTAAACTTTTCAATTCTGATATATATGAGATTGCAAAATCATGTCTAAAGCGCCAGGAAAGAAAAGTGAAAAAGACTGTCCAGGCAGAATCACCGCCGTCAGATGCATTACTAACAACAAAAGAAACAGGCGTGCCCATGGAAATAAAGACACCGTGCGAATGATAATGAAAGGCGCCAAACCGATAAGGCCAATAGAAGTGCTGGCTTCTTCGAAATGGTTAACACTTGCGGAGGCATTAGAGTATGCCCGTATTCGAAGCCGGAACACAATACTTAAGCTCGTAAGAAGCGGTAAAATCTACGGCACCAAACCAGCAGGCAAGGGAGAATATATTTTTGACCGCGAGAGCATCGACCGATACTACAGCGCAGAACGGGACGAAACAAGGATATATTTCGATAAGCTAAAAAATAAATGGATTTAGTAAGTTAGTGATGTTTTAATATTCAAGGGATAGGATACCGGATCCGATAAGCTGGTGACTCCTGCCAGTTTCCCTTGATACTTTCAGGAGAGACCACAGAGGAGCAGTGGTAATGAAAACGAAAGAGAAGAAAAAGAACAAGGGTATCAGTAAAAAACATGATGATTTATTTAAAGAGCCATGGTGTCCTCTTTTCGGCGAAATTCCACATCCCTTTGAATATGAACCTGCGTCACAAATAAGACGTTGCATTGAAATCATTCTGAGGTCCCGGGAAATATGGGATATAGATAATGATTCATGGATGCTATTTAAAAAAGAGCATTCTTTCCCCTCGTGGCCTGAACCCGAGGAAATCGATTATCCTCAAGATTTAATACTGGCTGCCCGTGAGATTTCCAGACTTTCTCCAGAGATATATCGTGATGCTGTGCTGAGTTTTCCAATGGATACGGGGGAACCAGTTTATTACAAAAAAGAAGATGGTACATCTGATACCTGTAATTCTCTTGATACCGTTCCAGAATATGCTATAAAGGCCGTTAAACATCTGGCACTTGGAAAGGCGAGGGATACAATTGAAAAATTACCTGAATTTGCTATACTTGCAATTCTTACCATAGATGAAGCGTGGCTTGCTTTTCGTTTTATTGAGGAAGATGGGGAACCGGAAGAAAGTCCAAGTGTAATAAAATCTGTACAGAATGCAAGCGGTTTACTTAACCATGCCTTAGATTTAATTCATAAAGAAGAAATTAATCTGATCGAGAAAGAAAAAGAGGATTCCGCGGATGATATTCTACGAGGCCAAAAAGTAATAGAAGGAGCAAAGGCTGGGGGTAAGGAGAGAGGAAAAGAAATAAGGAAATTAAACGAAGAAAAACGTAAGGCTTGGCAAGAAGAAGATAAAATAATACGAGAGCAATATCCGACCTTAAAGTTTAAGACAGATAGAGCAAAATTAATTCGTAAAAGATTGAAAGCCCAAGGGAAA
>JAKLQR010000291.1 GCA_022013235.1 Thermodesulfovibrionales bacterium
CGAGGGTCTGCCGTATCGTATTAAACCGTGCAAGCTGCTCCCCTGCAAAAGACCTGTCTGCAAGATCGGCTTCCGAGAAATGGCTGAGCAACGCTTCAATCTGCAGGCCGGGAAGTTCCGATATCGCGATCAGGTCGTCCACGGCATGAACGCTGCTCAACCCCAGACGGCCCATGCCGGTATCAATCTTGACATGTATTTTCATGAGAACATCTTTTTTCTTTGCTTCTTTTGAAAGTTCGCGCGCACTGGCGGATGAATGAACAACTGGTATAAGACTGAAATGAATGTATTCGTCGAGATGAGGTCTGTCGAAAAGCAGGAGTATCGGGGCCTGAATGCCTGCTTCTCTCAATTGGACGGCTTCGCCGAGATATGCGACCGCGAGGTAGTCAGCCCCTTCCTTCAGAAGCCTTGCAGAAACTTCAACTGCTCCATGACCGTACGCATCGGCTTTGACGACTGCGATGACCGGTCTGTCTTTCACTATCTTTTTGACGGTATGAAAATTATGTGCTATCGCAGAAAGGCTGATCTCCGCAATAGCTCCTCTATTCACCTTCTTTGTCTACTTCTTTTTTCTTTTCCTTTGTCTCTTTCTCAGGTGTCACGTCGATCTCTCCTTCTTCACGCACCCCTTTCTTGAAATTCGAAATCGCCTTTCCTATTCCGCTTCCGATCTGCGGGAGCCGTGTCGCCCCGAAAAGGACAACGACTATTATCATTATGATAAAAAGTTCCTGCGTTCCTAACCCAAACATACTCTACCCCCTTCTCTGGTTAAATCTTCCATTGTATTTATATTCACAAATGACCTTCCTTCAGGGTCTATTGCCATTACTTCTTCCTGTCCGACATATCTTACCTGTATGTCCTGAAGAAATTCCCTTACACTCCTCCTTCCATTTGTAATATATTCTTCTATAATTCTAACAATTTTTTTCGTATAAATGCCAAACAGCGGCTGGGACCTTCCCTCATACAGGGGGATAAAGGCATCCCCTTTTCCGTCCCATTTGCCGGTCATATACTGTACAAGTATAACATTTATAAAAGGCATATCACATGCGGTTACGAACACTTCCGACACATTCGGCACGGCCAGCGCCGAGAATATGCCGCCCAAAGGTCCTTTGCCCCTTATGACATCACCGACAAGATGTGCGTCAAGGGAGAAATAGAGTGCGGGGTCGTTCGTAACGATAAAAGTCCTCCTGAAAATACTGTTGAGAAGCGCAACATTCGATGCAACAATCTGTTTTCCTTCGAACTCAAGAAATCCCTTGAGAAACGGCATCCTGGTATTTTCTCCGCCTGCCAAAATCACTGCATCCATGATTATGATAGTTTATTCAAAAATAACTTTCATTTACAAGATAAAACAGCTTGTTAGTAAACGATATTTTCTTGACAAACAGAGGCCGCTTGCATAAAGTAACTGAAATTTCCCGGGAGGTCCTGATATGAACGTAAAGGTAACTTATGTGAAAGGACTGCAGTTTGTCGGAGATGCGGAATCCGGCCACGCAATGATTATGGATGGGGATAAATCCGTTGGGGGCGAAAATACCGGTCCGCGTCCCATGGAACTTCTCCTTATCGCTGCAGGAGGGTGCTCCGGTATGGACGTTATTTCTATCCTGAACAAGAAAAGACAGGATGTGACCGGTCTCGAAATCAATGTTTCAGGGAAGAAGGCAGAAGAGTATCCAAAGAAATTCACTGAGATTACCGTTGAATTCATCGTGAAGGGGAGAAAGATCGAAGAGTCTGCGGTAAAACGTGCGGTCGAACTTTCTATGACGAAATACTGCTCGGTGAAGGCCACACTTGAAGGAACCGCGAAGATCAACTACTCGTTTAAGATACTACAGGAGTAATCAAGGAACTTTTTTTGAAAAGGAACAGCCTCTTCAGGCATATTGCAACCCTCGGTCCGGTCGGCTACCTCCCCGTTGCTCCGGGAACATGGGGTTCCCTTGCAGCATTGGCAGTGTATATCGCAGTGAAACCATCGATATTTCTTCATGTCCTTGCGGTTCTTCTTATAATACCTGTTGGCATTGCAGCATCGTCCTCCGCCGAAAAAGCATTGAACCAGAAAGACAGCAGGCATATCGTCATAGACGAAGCATGCGGATTTTTTGTTGCTGTGCTCTTTCTCCCCTTCAGCATAGGGTATATCTTTGCGGCCTTTTTTTTATTCCGTGTTTTCGATATACTAAAACCGTTTCCTGTCAGAAAGGCCGAGACTGCGTTGAGCGGAGGACTTGGCGTGATGGCAGACGATATTGTCGCAGGTATTTATGCAAATCTCATTCTCCAGATATGGAAACTGATTTTCTTCTAAGGGTTCCGTATGAACGTGAAATCTTTGAGGTGCTTCATAGCAATTAACATCCCTGATTCTGTCAAGTCCGAGATCGGAGGGGTCATTGACGCCATGAAGAAGTGCGGCGGGGACATTAAGTGGGTTACTGCTTCAAACATTCATATCACGCTCAAATTCCTCGGGAATACCCCTGAGACGGCGCTTCCCGAAATTCAGGACTCCCTCAGGAGCGCAGTATCGCCATACATGCCTTTTTATATTAAAATATATGGAACAGGGGTCTTTCCCAACCGCAAATATCCCAGGGTCATCTGGGCGGGGATAGAAGATTCACAAACTATGAAAAGCCTGAAGAAGGATATTGAGAATGCTATGACGGCGCATGGATATCAGAAAGAAGACCGGGATTTCACCCCTCATCTCACCCTTGGCAGGGTTCGCTCTCAGAAAGGGGTCATCGCAACTCTCCTGGAACTCGATACATTCAAATCAAAAGATTTCGGAGGAGCAAACGTCGATATGGTGAAACTCATGAAGAGCGAACTGAAACCACAGGGGCCTGAATACAGTTGTATCTCCGGAATACCCTTGGCGCCAGGAACAGTTCATGAAAAATAATATGAAATCAGCGATTTTTGACACTATCTTTCTGCAAGGGAAAATAGTGAAACCCGTTGTGAAATGAAATTTGAGATTGGAGGAAGAATGACGAACAAGGACAAAATCAAGGCCCTCGAAGTTGCCATTACACAGATAGAAAAGAATTTCGGCAAGGGAGCGATTATGCGTCTCGGCTCTGAAGGGATCCAGGAAGGGATCCCGGCAATCCCTACCGGTTCATTATCACTGGATATCGCGACAGGGATCGCCGGGTTTCCGAGAGGAAGGGTTGTCGAAATATTCGGTCCTGAATCATCCGGCAAGACTACCCTTGCATTAAATGCATTGGCGCAGGCGCAAAAAGCCGGGGGAACGTCTGCGTTCATTGATGCCGAGCATGCACTTGATGTCACTTATGCACAGAAACTCGGAGTGAATATAGAAGAACTCCTCGTCTCCCAGCCGGATACCGGAGAGCAGGCCCTTGAAGTTGCAGAAGTCCTTGTACGGAGCGGTGCGGTAGATATTATCGTCATTGACTCTGTTGCCGCACTAGTCCCGAAAGCTGAAATAGAGGGTGACATGGGGGATTCGCTTCCGGGTCTCCAGGCAAGGCTTATGAGTCAGGCATTACGGAAACTCACTGCTGCGATCTCGAAATCTCATACAACCGTTATCTTCATCAATCAGATACGGATGAAGATCGGCGTCATGTTCGGAAGTCCGGAAACAACCACTGGCGGTAATGCACTGAAGTTCTATTCTTCCATGAGGCTCGATATCAGGAGGATAGAAAATATCAAGGATAACCAGGAGACCATCGGCGGCCGGGTCAGGGTAAAAGTAGTGAAGAACAAGGTAGCGCCTCCTTTCAGGCAGGCAGAGTTTGATATTTATTTCAACGAAGGCATTTCCCGAGTCGGCGAACTGGTGGATCTTGGCGTTGACAAAGGGATCATAGAAAAGGCAGGGTCCTGGTACAGTTATGGGGGGAACAGGATCGGTCAGGGCCGCGAAAACTCAAAGGAGTTCCTGAAACAGAACAAGGATATGGCGAAGGAAATAGAAGATAAAATTATCGAGGCGTTTAATTTAAGGAGGTAAGCATGGATATCAACGATCTTTTGAAACAGGCACATGCACTGGAAGCTTCGGATCTCCACATAAAAGTCGGTTCGCCGCCTATCCTCAGAATTCATGGTGATTTGGCCCCCCTTACCACACAAAAAAGGATCAGCCATGAAGATGCGACAAAAATAGCGCTTGCGGTCATGACCCCCGGACAGACGGAAGTTTTCAAAAAGAAAAACGACATCGACCTCGCGTACAGCATCCCCGGCCTGGGAAGGTTCAGGTGCAATATCTTCATGCAGAGGGGCACGGTAGGTCTCGTCTTCAGGCTTATTCCCATGAGGATCCCTTCGGTTGAAGAACTGAACCTCCCTGAAGTGATCAAGAAGATTGCTTCGGAACCAAGGGGGCTGGTTTTGGTTACGGGAACAACCGGTAGCGGTAAATCCACGACGCTTGCCTCCATGATCGATGTGATAAACTCCCAGAGAACCGAACATATCATGACGATCGAAGACCCCATCGAGTATCTCCACCGCGACAAGAAAAGCATCGTCAACCAAAGGGAGATCGGAAGCGACACGGAATCCTTCAGCAAGGCGCTGAGACAGGCGCTGAGACAGGACCCGGACGTCATTCTCGTCGGCGAAATGCGTGATTTTGAAACGATACAGACATCGCTTGTTGCGGCAGAAACAGGCCATCTTGTGCTGAGCACTCTCCATACTATAGACGCTATGGAGACTGTGAACAGGATCATCGCGGTATTCCCGCCCTATCAGCATAAACAGGTGCGCATGCAGCTCTCCTCAGTATTAAAGGCAATTATATCGATGAGACTTATGCCAAGAGCCGATGGGAAAGGAAGAGTGCCCGCAGTCGAGGTGCTTATCGCTACGGCAACCATAAAGGACTGTATCCTTGATCCCGACAAGACGAAATCCATACAGGATGTGATTGAGCAGGGAGCAATCCATTACAGCATGCAGACCTTTGACCAGTCGCTGTTCGGTCTGTACAAGTCAGGCCTTATCACCTACGAAGAGGCGTTGAGAAGGGCGTCCAATCCTGATGATTTCGTATTGAGAGTAAAAGGCATACAGTCAACGAGTGAACTTTCAATTGAAGAACAGCTTTCTATCCATCCGGAGAAAGCAGACAAGAAGGATGAGATGAAAATTGACAGGTTCGCCAAATAAAGACGGAAAACCGTCACATCTTCCTTCAGCGAGACAATACGCTATCAAGCTCCTCAGCTACAGAGGGAGGAGTGAGAAAGAAATGTGTGAGAGGCTCCGAAAGAAGGGATTTTCTGCAGACGTCGTGACGCAGACAGTAGACTCTCTCAGAAAATCCGGTTTTCTTGATGATACCGCATTGGCTGAAAACCTGAAGAGAGAGGCTTTTTCCAGAAAGATGCTGAGCCGGCGCGGGGCGAAACAATACATGCTTAGCAGGGGCATCCCGCTCCCCGTGATCGAGACAGCCATTGTCGGTGACGAAAAAACCGATATTGAGAATGCGAAACGAATAGTGGAAAAAAAAATGAAAACGCTGAAAAATTACGGGCCGGAAATAATCAGGCGAAGGTTGTATAATGTTCTTTCACGGAGAGGTTATGCTTCTGAGACAATACGGACAGTTTTAAAGGACAACTTTTCTTACAAGGAGGACATATGATGAAAAAGGCATTGCTGCTGGTCATATCGGTATCACTTTTTTTATTTCTCGGATGCGCGAAGTCTATCCGATATACCGAAGACGAGATAAAGACATTCCCCGATGAAATCAAGGAACATGTAAGGAAAGGGCAGATCTCGCTCGGAATGTCGCAGGAACAGGTGCGATATGCATGGGGCGCTCCCGATTCAATAAAATTCCTCGAAGCGTTCGAGAATAAAAGCCGTGAAGAGTGGGCATATTCCTTCAAGGAAACGCTCAATGTCGTTACCTACAAGGTCCTTTTCTTCTATAACGGAAAACTGGTCTATATAAAATAGCTGTAAGATCAGATGAAATCTCTCTGAGGTCATCTGAACCCCGTGCTCTTTTCTGTACGGGCCTCTGCTCATTGTATGGTTGAGACGGCATGGCCTGAAAAAATACTGTGACGATAAATTCCATGCAGCACCAAGGAGACATATGAACAGCCCGGACATACGATCAGCATTTCTGGAATATTTCAGGAAAAAAGACCACACCATTGTTCCGAGTTCTCCCCTTATCCCCTGGAATGACCCCACCCTCCTGTTCGTAAACGCAGGTATGGTACAGTTCAAAAGGACCTTCCTGGGAGAGGAAAAAAGAGACTATACCCGTGCCGTTACCTGTCAGAAATGCATGAGGGCCGGAGGAAAACACAGCGACCTCGAAAATGTAGGGCACACCTCCCGTCATCATACGTTCTTTGAAATGCTGGGCAACTTCTCGTTTGGCGATTATTTCAAGAAGGATGCAATCCTTTTCGGATGGGAACTTCTCACGGAAATATTCAGACTTCCTGAGGAGAAACTCTATGTGTCGGTCTATGAGCAGGACGACGAGGCCGAAGAGCTGTGGCATACCCTGATCGGGATTCCGAGCGAAAGGATTGTGAAGCTCGGAGCAAAGGACAACTTCTGGCAGATGGGCGACACAGGACCATGCGGACCATGCTCGGAAATTATAATCGACCAGGGAAGCCATATCGGATGCGGAAAACCTGACTGCGCCGTCGGCTGTGATTGCGACCGGTACCTTGAACTCTGGAACCTTGTTTTCATGCAGTTCAACAGGGACGAATCCGGCAGGCTCGATCCCCTGCCAAAACCGAGCATAGACACGGGCATGGGGCTTGAACGGATCAGCGCCGTCCTTCAGGGTAAAACGAGCAACTTCGATACAGACCTCTTCCAGCCGGTCCTTCGCGATATTGCTTCGATCGCAAATGTTCCATACGGCCCATCCCCTGATTCGGACACTTCCATGAGAGTCATTGCCGATCATATCCGCGCTTCGATGTTTATGCTCTCGGAAGGTCTTTTTCCCTCGAATGAAGGGCGTGGATACGTTTTGAGAAGGATCATCCGGAGAGCCTCAAGGCATGCCAAGCTTCTTCAGATGCATGACCCGTGCCTCTTTCAGTTAACCGATTCCGTGATAGATTCAATGGGAAGCGCCTATCCTGAGATTGTTCGTGAAAGAGACAGGACCGAAAAGTTGCTGAAAATGGAAGAAGAGAATTTCCACAGAACAGTCGAAACTGCCATGTTTGTATTTGATGACCTTATCAGGAAAACTAAAGAAAGCGGCCTCCTCACGGTTCCCGGAGAAGAAGTTGCTCGGCTTCAGCAAACCCATGGATTGCCTCTGGATTTCGCGAAAGATATCGCGCTCGATGCAGGCCTCGTCATCGATGAAGAGTCTTTCCACCGGGAGATGGAAGCGCATCGAGATAAGTCAAGACTTGCTGTCACTCTCCTAAGGGTAGAAGTCAAAATGACTGGAGGACAACTCAAACTTCCCGGAGGCAAAACAGAATTTGTCGGCTATGATGTCATAACATCAGAAGCCGTTGTATTAGACATTTTTAAATATGGCGAAGTACTGGATAAACTATCCGAAGGTGAAGAAGGAGAAATAATCCTGGACAAAACACCTTTCTATGGGGAATCAGGTGGTCAGACCGGAGATACGGGAATAATACAGACGGAATCTTCTTCAGCAACTGTAGTTGATACAAAAAGACCTTCTTCCGATATTGTTATTCACCTTGTGAAGGTCGACAAGGGAACGATTTCAACAGGTGACAAGGTCACCTGCCTCGTAAATGAATCACTGAGAAAATCCACCATGAGAAACCATACTGCCACACACCTTCTCCACAAGGCGTTGAGTATGGTGCTCGGTGAGCATGTGAAGCAGTCGGGCTCAGTGGTCGATCCTGAAAGGCTCAGGTTTGATTTTACACACTTCTCCGCCGTCCAGGATGGAGAAATCCGGCAAATCGAAGATATCGTGAATGAAAAAATACTCGATGATCTTCCTGTAAGAACTGATATCATGAGCGTCAATGATGCAGTCAATTCAGGCGCGGTCGCATTGTTTGATGAAAAATATGGAGAAACAGTCAGGGTCGTTTCTTCAGGCGATTTCAGCAGGGAACTTTGCGGGGGCACACATTGCAGCTCAACCGGAGAGATCGGATTGTTCGTTATTACCTCCGAAGGGAGTGTGGCATCAGGAATCCGAAGGATCGAATCCCTGACAGGGAAACAGGCCCTTTCCTATTTCAGGGCGAAGAAAGCTGAACTTGATGAGATCAGGAGCTTATTGAAAACTGACAAGCCGGCCGAAAGGATAGAAAAACTTCTCCAGGAGACAAAGTCAATGGAGAAGGAGATCCAGAAACTGAAAACAGGCTCTTCACGGGACGCCATATCGGATGCAATACAGAATGCCCTCGACATCGATGGGGTAAAGATCGTTTCCGTCAGACAAGACGGCCTCAGCGCCAATGAACTCCGCCTTTTTGCCGATAATGTACGTGACCGTGTGCAATCAGGGATTATCATCGTCTCTTCCGTCCTTGACGGTCAGGCGGGCATCGTCTGCATGGTGACAAAAGACCTCACAAAACAATATCATGCCGGAGAGATATTGAAAACTCTCTCGAAAATTGCAGGCGGCAAGGGCGGCGGCAAGCCTGAAATGGCGCAGGGTGGAACAAAAGAGATTGAGAAGCTTGATTCAGCCCTCGGAGCTTTGTACGATATCATTAAGGGCTCACGATAAACTTACAGTCCTTCTGATTGAGATGTTCCCCGTTTTAATTACAACTCGCTTGATTCTTGAGTTACTAAGACGGCTATAAGTAAAGCTACATCGATGTCATTCCCGCTTGTCGGGAATCTTTCTGAAAACCCGGAAGGATTGCGGACAAGCCGCAATGACAAAGAGCGATAAGAACGTCGCCTTACTAATGACCGTCTTAG
>JAKLQR010000292.1 GCA_022013235.1 Thermodesulfovibrionales bacterium
ATCCTGCTCCTGTCAAACACATCCTTCGCCCCGATCTTTTTGAACTCCGATATTGCGATCGGCGCGGTAATATCGTTAGCGAGGATCAGGTCTACCTTTGCATTGATGAGTTCACCCGGGACGAGTTTCTTCCTGCCACAATGTGCGGCGAGTATTTTCTCTGTGATTGTCATACGCACCCTCCGGTTGCAAATAAATCTATTATACCCGATGACATTCTTCTCAGGCCATACCGGGTACTGAATAATATTATTATGTATCACTCAGTTTCTTATGGTAAAATAAAAATTACGGCTTAATAAAGAAAGTATGGTATGAAAAGAAAAATAAACAAAATACTGATCGCAAACAGGGGTGTCACTGCCGTAAGGATTATGCATACGTGCAGGGACAGGAAGATTCCTACTACGGCTGTATACAGCACTCCTGACCGGCTCGCACATCATGTATTCATGGCTGATTCTGCGATCCATATCGGAGAAGCGCCTCCAGTAGAGTCCTATCTCAACATGGAAAAGATGATCGCAGCGGCAATTCAGACCAATTCGGATGCGATTCATCCGGGTTGGGGGTTCCTTGCAGAAAACGACAGGTTTGCCCGTATGGTGCAGGACGCGGGCCTTGTATGGATCGGTCCGCCGCCGGAAGTCATTCAGTCGCTGGGTGACAAGATTCAGGCGAAGCATCTGGCTCAGAAAGCGAATGTGCCGACAATACCCGGGATCATTAATGTGACCAGCGCTGACCAGATAAAGAAGTGGATGAAGAACCAAAAGGTAGAATTCCCGATCATGATAAAAGCGGTTGCAGGCGGCGGGGGCAAAGGAATGGTCAAGGTGAACAGCAAGAATGAGTTGACGCAGGCCTTTGCCCAGGCACAGTCTGAAGCCCTGAAGGCCTTTGGAGACGAACGGGTTCTTGTCGAGAAATACTTAGAAAGAGGCCGTCACATCGAGGTGCAGGTTGTTGCCGACGAATACGGGAACGTTATCCACCTCTACGAAAGGGAGTGCACGATCCAGCGGCGCAATCAGAAGATTATCGAAGAGGCGCCATCGCCTTCTATTGATGACGACCTTCGGAATGAAATCTGTTTCACGGCAACGCGCCTCATGCGCGAAATCGGATACACGACTGCAGGGACCGTAGAGTTCCTCTTTGATTCGACGACACAGAAATATTATTTTCTCGAGGTAAATACCCGGCTTCAGGTTGAGCACGGTATCACAGAGCTCATTACCGGTGTTGATATAGTGGGAATAATGATCGATGTGGCAATGGGCAGGAAATTACCGTTCAAACAGAACGATATCCATCCGAACAGGTGGGCGCTCGAGGTGAGGCTGAACGCCGAAGATCCGAAGACATTCAGCCCGTCATTCGGCACCATAACCCGGCTCCAGGTGCCGCAGGGTCCGGGGGTAAGGCTCGCATCCGGCGTTTACGAGGGGGCTGACATCCCGCCGTATTACGATTCTCTCTTTTTGCTCCTCATATCGGCAGGCGCGGACAGGGCGGATGCAATCCGGGTGATGGACAGAGCGCTCGGCAGAAATCTCCGTGTTGAAGGGGTAAAGACACTCGCCCCGTTACTCCTGAGCATTATCAGACACCCCAAGTTTATTGCAGGAGAATTTTCAACCCGGTTTCTCGAAGAGCACATGGATGAACTGGTGTCCATGTTCGGGGAAAAGAACAGTGAGGACGAGATCCTCAAAATTGCGCGATACGTTGCAGAGATATCGGCGCTTGGGCCTCAATCATGGATGTGAGAGACAGGAAAAAGATGGCGAGGGACAGTAATTCTATCTTCGTAAAACCCGGGATGACCCCGAAGGAGATTGTAAAGGCGGTACGCTCTCTGAAAGGAGTATGCTTCACCTCTGTCGGCATGCGTGACGCAGGACAGTCTGACTTCAAGAACCGGCATCGTATTTACGACCTGAAAACACTCGCGCCGTTTTATAACGCAATGGGATTGTTCAGCGCCGAATGCCACGGCGGCGCACGCTGGCACGTGGGGGTAATGAACAGAAAAGAAAGTCCTTTCGAGGAAATCGATATCCTGAGACAGCTTATGCCGAATGTCCTTCTCCAGACGCTCATCCGTGAGACGAACATGTGGGGATACCGGCCTTACCCGAAAAATGTCATCGAACATGTTGTCTCGGTTGTTGACATTGACGTCTGGAGGTGTTTTTCCTTCCTTAACGATGTGAGAAACATGAGGACTGTTGCGGAAGTTGTGATGAAACGGGGCAAGCTTTTTGAGCCGGCAATTTCCTTTACCATGGCTGACTGGGCAACAAACCAGTACTACCTTTGTGTCGTAAAAGATATTGTTGACCTTTGCGGGGGCACGGATGAAATGATCTTCTGTGTAAAAGACATGGCAGGGGTCGGCAGCATCACAAGGGTAAAGAGCCTCATAGACGCAATACAGCAGAAATATCCGGAACTGGTTATTCATTATCACAGGCATATCACCGACGGTCTTGCCATGCCTGCAATGCTCGCTGCTGCACAGGCAGGAGCGAAGATATTCGATGTTGAAGAAGATTCGCTCGCCCGTTTCTACGGACATTCTCCGATACTCGGCGTGGAGGCGTATTTCAAGGAGGCCGGCGTCCCGGTAAATCTGAACAGGGAAGAAGCAGAAAAAGCGGTCCTGAAGGTCAGGGAGTGGATCAACTTCTACGACTGGGCCGAATCTCCTTTCAAAGGATTTGACCACAACGTCATTTTTCACAAGATGCCCGGCGGCGCGTTCCCGAGTTCTTTCGAGCAGGCGGACAAGGGAGGATTCCTCAACCTTATGCCCGCTGTACTCAAGGTGATGTCAATGTACAACAAAATCATCCATTATTTTGACGTCACCCCCGGTTCACAGATAACGTGGGTTACCTGCAGCGGTATTGTGAACAAATATGCAAAAGCCAAGGGAGAAGCGGGAGTGAGACACCTCATCGAACTGCTCTCCGGATTCATCGAGGAGAAAGCGCTCGATTTTCAGGCCATGAACAGTGACGAGCAGGAAGAACTCCTTACTCTCTTCGGCAATGCGCCGGGTGATTTCAGGAATCTTATCCTCGGCCATTATGGAAAACTCCCCATGGGGTGGCCGCCGGAGTGGGTTTACCGGAGTACCTTTGGTGAAGAATGGAAAAAGAAGATCAAAGAGCGGATCGAACTTTCACCCCTTGATTCCATGGCTGACGATGACCTTGAGAAAATGCGGCAGGAATTGGCAGAGGCAATCGGAAGGAATCCTATGGAAGAAGAGTTTATCCTTTACCTTATGCATCCGAAAGACGCCATTGCAATGATCGAGTTCAGGGAGAAATACGGGGATGCACCGCTTGTACTGCCGACCGACGTCTGGAGGCAGGGTCTGAAAAAACACGGTGACAAAGTGGATTTTGAGCTATGGGCAAAACCATACAGCATCGAACTCGTCTCTGTCGGAGCAGAACACGAAGGGGTTGTTCATGTCGTCATGCGGGTGAACAACAAAACACGGGTGTATACTGTCGAGACCCCGCGGGCCAAAAAGTCTGAAATACGAATGGCGAAAGGGTTCCATGAAGTCGGCGCTCCGATCAACGGGAATATCTGGAGAATAGGGAACCCTCAGCGAGGGACGCTCAAGGTCGGCGACATTATTCACAAGGGAGAAGAAATCGCAAACCTTGAAGCTATGAAGATGGAGAACGCGATTATGGCTCCCTTTGATGGACAGATCAATGAGGTCTGTGTGAAACTCAACAGCTTTGTCGTTGAAGGTCAGCTGCTTTTTGTATTAGAAAAAGCGAAACTGTAAACTTTTTCACGGAACACTTTTCAGCGTATAATCCCTGACCGCATAGCATATCGGACGAGACCTGCAATATTCTGAATTTCAAGCTTGTCCATGATCTGCCGTCTGTGAGCTTCGACTGTTTTTACGCTCAGATTCAAATGCCGGGCAATTTTTTTTACGGTAAAACCTTCCACGATCATCTGGAGAATCTCCCTCTGCCTTGGTGAGAAACTGTCAAGGGAACTCTTTTCCGGCGCCGAAGCCTCTGCAGCGCTGCTTTTCCCTGAGAGAATGTCTGTGAAAGACGGACGCGATACCGAGGTGCCAAGGTATATACCGCCCCTCATGGCAGAACGTATGGCTAAACACAGTTCATCTCCATCAACGTCACTCAGAATGTATGCAGAGGCTCCGGCATGGAGCGCCTTGCAGACATATTGTGAACTGCCGTCCAGAGAGAGGATGATAATCCGTACATCGGGGAAATCATTTTTTATTTGTGCTGACAGGTCCAGTCCTTTCGGTCCGGATAACGCGTTGTCAATCAGAACGATGTCCGGACGCTTTGCCGCGATTAACGGCAGCACTTCCTGCCCTTCGTCTGTTTCTGCGACAATCTTGATTCCGACGATATCCTGAAGCAGAGAACGCACTCCTGCACGCATAAGGGACCGTCCCTGGGCGAGCATTATAGTGACCGGTTTCAGCGGGTCACAAGATACCAGCCACACAGGACTTTTCGCTTTACGGTTATCAGATGGCATAATCAAATTATAATATTAAGCATATGCATAAATAAAGTGCATATTTATTACAAAACTGAAGATATTTGTCTATACCTGCCAGTAATTATATGAATAGGCCGGGAATAATTTATACAATCTGCCATCCGGGGTACATTGTCGATTATTTTTATCAGAACAGATGAAGAGAAAATAACTCACCTTCCATTCTCATGGTACAATTTTCTGAGATGGTTCAATGTATCATGCATGAGCAAATTATTAAACCGGCAATTATTAAGACGCTATAAGTAAGGATACATATTCTTACACCCTCCCCTTTGTCCCCTCCCCTCAAGGGAGGGGAGATAAGTAAGTCCCCTCTCCCCTGGAGGGAGAGGGCAAGGGTGAGGGGGAATGTAGTCTTACTTATGCACTTCTTAGTAAACCTCTGAAAGCATGGGGATAAGAAAGGTGTTAAAAATGAGAAATATTTTGCAGACTAAAGGGAAAATTTATGCACTGGCATAAGAAGGATATCGATACGGTCTTCCGGGAATTACATTCGTCACTTCAGGGTATATCAGAGGTTGAAGCCGTGAAAAGACTTGGGCAGTATGGCAGGAATATCCTGAAAGAAGGAAAAAAGAAGTCGATGCTGGCCATGTTCCTTGACCAGTTCAGAGATTTCATGATACTGGTGCTCATAGCAGCAGCTGTGATTTCAGGTATTGTCGGCGAACTCTCGGATACCATAGCAATCATCGTTATTGTAGTCCTGAATGCAGTTGTCGGATTTGTTCAGGAATACAGGGCGGAAAAGGCGATGGCAGCCCTGAAAAGGATGGCGGCTCCTTCGGCAACAGTAATACGCGAAGGAAAGCATGTACAAATACCGGCTGCTGACCTGGTCCCAGGTGATATTGTCGTCCTTGAAGCAGGGGAGATCGTGCCTGCAGACCTTCGTCTGGTGAGGACAGCCCATCTGAAGGTAGAGGAAGCTGCGCTTACCGGGGAATCCGTCCCTGCTGAGAAGCTCGCAACCCTGCTGGATGATGAGGCGCTTCCCCTTGGCGACAGGAAGAACATGGCATATAAAGGAACGATTGTATCGTACGGAAGAGGCACCGGAATCGTTGTAGGGACAGGGATGCAGACAGAGCTCGGCAGGATTGCGACTATGCTGCAGGAAGAAGAGGAGGCGAAAACACCTCTCCAGAAAAGGCTTGCGATATTCGGCCGTAAGCTTGCCATCGCCGTGCTCGCACTCTGCGCGGTGATATTTGTTGTCGGCATTCTGCGCGGAGAACAGACGCTCCGGATGTTCCTTACTGCGATATCACTCGCAGTTGCTGCAATACCCGAGGCCTTGCCTGCTGTTGTCACGATTTCCCTCGCAATCGGAGCGAAAAAAATGGTGAAACAGCATGCGCTGATCAGAAAACTCCCTGCAGTAGAAACGCTCGGATCGGTGACCTATATATGTTCGGATAAGACCGGTACGCTCACCATGAATAAAATGACGGTCGAGCAATATTATGCCGACGGGAGGGTCTCAGGAGAGAAGAAGACGGGAAATGATCAAGATGAGCAAACGGCTGATTCTGAGCCGGACTCGGGTCCCCGACTTCACAGTTTCTCAGCGTCTCATTTGCTGATGACTGCAATGGCGCTTAGCAACGACGCTGCTCTGGATAAGGATGGAAACGTAAT
>JAKLQR010000293.1 GCA_022013235.1 Thermodesulfovibrionales bacterium
CACATACTCTATTTATTGTCTCTTTATAATACCCGATACAGGCTGAATGCATCAAATAATGTCTCCCGTCTTTTCCCTATAATCTTTTAATAGCAAATCAAAGATCATCTTTACCAAAACTATCACAGATGCTAAAATTCCTGCAATCCATGGCTTACAAAAGCATTCGACACTGGCCTGAAAGTGAAAGACCGAGAGAGCGCCTGATAAAATTCGGCGCCGCCAGTCTCTCTGAAGCCCAACTCCTTGCGATCATACTCCGGACAGGAGGAGGGGGAAAGAGCGCGCTGGATCTTGCTCTGGAGATGCTGAATACCTTCAAAACCCTCAAAAACATCGAGAGCGCTGCTCAGAACGAGTTCAAACCTCTCAAAGGGATAGGCGCTGCAAAGATTGCCCAGATCAAGGCCGCACTTGAACTGGGCAGAAGGCTTTATGAAGAGCCGAACGAAAAAGGGCCTGCTTTTTCCTCGGCACATGATGTGTTCACATTCTATAATCAACGGATGAAAACTTTGAAGAAGGAAATTTTTCGGAGTGCGTTACTGGATGCGAAAAACCGCATTTTTGCAGACTGTCAATTGTCAGAGGGCACCCTCACCCACTCGCTCATCCATCCGCGGGAGGCTTTCCGGGAAGCCATACGGGAGGCGGCGGCATCGGTGATTTTTGTCCACAACCACCCGAGCGGCGACCCTACCCCAAGCCGGGAAGACATAGGAATTACCGAGCGCCTCGTTCAGGCCGGCGAGATTGTCGGCATCAAAGTGCTCGATCATGTGATAATCGGAGACGATACGTATACAAGCATGATGGAGAAAGGATATATTAAAAAAGAATAACCAAAAACCAGATATTAATGACCAAATAAACTGAAAATAATCAAATTCCAAGGAACAGATATTTACAATTTGGTATCTGGAAATTCGGAATTTATTTGATGATTGGTGTTTGGTTCTTGGGAATTTATAATGTGAGGAGGTTTTATGGCGAAGATTAAAAGGGCGATTCTCAGTGTTTCGAACAAAAAGGGACTTCTTGAGTTCGCGAAGGAACTTTCCGCAATGGGAGTGGAGATACTGTCAACCGGGGGAACTGCCAGGGCCCTGCGGGAAGGGGGTATTCCGGTAAAAGACGTTTCCGAGCATACCGGGTTCCCTGAAATGCTTGACGGGAGGGTGAAAACGCTCCATCCAAAAATTCACGGCGGGCTCCTTTCAAGAAGGAAGAATCCGAAAGATATGGAAGAAATCGAAAAGCACGGGATTGTTCCGATCGATATGGTTGTTGTCAATCTGTACCCGTTTGAAGAAACAATAGCAAAACCGGACGTCACCTTTGAAGACGCGATAGAAAATATTGACATCGGCGGCCCGACGATGCTCCGTTCGGCTTCGAAAAATTTTCAGGATGTTGCAGTGATTGTGGATCCGGCCGATTATGCGCCCGTAATCAAAGAGATGAAGGAACGGAACGGAGAGTTGGCATATAAGCGAAAACTGGAACTCGCGAAGAAGGTCTTCGGCCATACTTCACGGTATGATGCACTCATCACTGAATATCTCGCAAAGGTAATCAGAGAAGGCAGCGAATAATACCTCCATGAAAGTACTGGTTATCGGCAGCGGAGGGAAAGAGCATGCAATAGCATGGAAACTCTCGCAGAGCAGACATGTCAATAACATCTACTGCGCTCCCGGGAATGCAGGCATCGCAGAGATAGCGGAGTGCATAGATGCAAAGCCCGGTGATTTCAGCACGCTCATCGATTTTGTGAAATACGAATGGATTGACCTCACAATAGTCGACATGCCCGAACTCCTTTCACAGGGCATAGTGGACACATTTCAGAGAGAGGGATGCAAGATATTCGGCCCACGGAAAGAAGCTGCGGGGATCGGTGCAAGCAGGGTATTTGCAAAAGAGCTTATAAGGCGCTTCGGGGTTCCCTCTGCTGAATACAAGGTGTTCTCATCATACCTCCAGGCCCTGGATTTCGTAAGATTAAAAGGAGCGCCTCTCATTATAAAAACCGCCGGCCATGCTCAGGCGCCCGATATTTTTCTGGCCCGAACAGTCGACCGTGCAGCCGAAATACTCAAGCTCATCATGAAAGACAACATGCTCGGCGAGGCAGGGAGACAGGTTATTATAGAAGAGCATATCGAGGGCAAACGGGTATCTTTTGTTGCAATAACCGACGGTATTACCATAATGCCTCTCTCCAGCTTGTCTGTTTTCAGAGCGCCGGAGGATGCCGGGACGGATTTCCCCCCCGGAGATGCCGGCGCATATAGTTCGGCGCACCATCTATCCCCTGAACTTGAATCTGCAGTTAAGGAAAAAATCCTGAGACCGTTACTCAAAGCGCTGCGGTCCACGGGCATGATGTATAAAGGCATCCTCTCTGTGGATCTCATTATCAGTCACGGGATGCCGTTTGTCTTTGACCTGAACAGCGGTTTTCAGAATCTGGAGGCACAGACTATCCTTCCAAGATTAAGAACAGATTATGTCGAGCTCATGTCGCTTGCCCTGAAAGAGAGGCTTGCCGAGGCGGCTGTTTCATGGGGAGATGAGACCTCATTCTGCGTAACAGTTTTTTCAAAAAGCGGCGCAGGACTCCATCCGGAGAGAGCGAAGATAAAAAGCCTTGAAAAAATAAAAGATCTGCAAGATATTATGGTATTCCATGAAAACACCTCTTTTGATAATCACGATACAGTTGCCGCCGGCAGCATAGTAATGAGTGTGAACGCGACAGGATCTGATCTTCGGAAAGCCGGGGCAAAAGCATATGATGCGCTGGAGAAGATACAATTCAAAGGAAAGTGGCACAGGAAAAATCTGGGGGATTCTGCACTCGAATGAACAAACAAGGGCATTCCCTGAAAAAAGGAGATACCATGAAACCAAAGGTTTTGATAGTAATGGGAAGCGATTCAGACTTGCCGGTCATGGAAGCATCGGAAGAGATTCTCAGAAAATTCAATATCCCTTATGACTCAACAATCGCCTCCGCCCACCGGTCACCCGGGCGGGCAGTGAAGATCGCTTCGGAGGCTGAAAAAAGAGGGATTGAAGTAATTATTGCAGGCGCAGGCATGGCAGCTCATTTGGCCGGCGTGCTCGCAGCGCATACCATACTCCCGGTTATCGGCGTACCGATTGATTCTTCGTCCTTCCGCGGGCTTGATTCTCTGCTCTCCACGGTACAGATGCCACCCGGGGTCCCCGTTGCAACCGTCGCCGTAGGAAAGAACGGCGCAAAAAATGCAGCCATCCTTGCAGCGCAGATAATCGCACGGAAGGACCCTGACCTTGCCAGGCGGTTAAAACGCTACAAAAGGAACCTGTCTGAAGAGGTCGAAAAGAAAGCTGAGGCGTTGAGAGGCCGCACGCGATAGGCGATGAAAGTTCACCTCGACTGTTTCCCCTGTTTTCTGCGGCAGTCACTCATTGCGCTCAGGCTTGGCACAAACGATAAATCTTTCCAGGAGACTGTTCTCAAAAGCGTGCTTGCCGATATCGAGAACGCTGATACAACAAAGCCTCCTGCGCATACGACAACATTTATCCACAGGAGGATAAGGCGCATGCTCGGGAAAGACCCTTTTCAGGAAATAAAATCAGAATATAACAGAAAAGCGCTTGCCCTGTATCCCTCATTAAAAAAGTTAGTTGAAAAGAGTTCCGACCCTCTCTGGACAGCTTCCAGGCTTGCCGTCGCCGGCAATGTAATCGACTTTGGGATATTCACTTCCATAGACATCGAGGGCGCCATTGCGAAAGCTTTGAAGAATACATTCACCGAGGACGCCTACCCCGTATTTGCAGAATCCGTTCATGACGCAGACGAAATAATGTATCTCCTTGATAATGCAGGTGAAATTGTTTTCGACAGGCTGCTTATCGAGACGCTGATTCAGTCCGGCAAGAAGATCAGGGCAGTGGTAAAAGGTTCACCTGTTCTCAACGATGCCACAATTGCAGATGCAAATGAGTCGGGCCTCGGGGAAATATGTGAGGTGATCGAGAACGGCTCCGATGCGGTGGGAACGATCCTTGAATGGACATCCCCGGAGTTTCAGCAAACCTTCAGGGATGCACAATTTATTCTCAGCAAAGGACAGGGCAACTTTGAAACGCTTCAGGGCACCGGGAAAAATATTTTTTATCTCTTCCAGTCCAAGTGTGATGTGCTTTCGCAAGAGCTAAGCCTTCCTCCCGGCTCAATGCTTCTTAAGAAATCCTGAACTGTCTGATTCAGTTAACGACTTCCTTTGTGAATGTCCTCGATCGCTTCCTGTGCGCTTGTCTTGACGTTCATGTCTTCGTCGTTCAGGAGCTCGTTCAGATACCGGATTGTTTCTTTGCTGCCGATTACGCCAAGAAGATATGCAATATCTCCTCTTGTGACAGGGCTCTGTGACTTGAGGAGCGGAAGTATTGAGGGTATTGCCTTTGAGATATTTTCGGGGTCTTCATCCTTCATGATTTCAATGAGCGCAGTAGCCCCTATTCTGACCCTCATCCTCTCGTCGGACATCAGATAGCCGATGTATTCATAAAGGCTTTTGTCGTGCTTATACATGTCGATGATATTATCCAGCAGGCCGTTTTCCATATAATCAGCAATCATTTTTTTCAGATCGAAATCATCCTGTTTTGCTGGTTCCATAGCGGATTTATCTTACAACAAACCCTTTCATCCTGTCACCAGAGGCATCAGGTTTTTGGTTAGTGTCTGTCTATAAAGTATGATTCTGATAAAAATTCGTCATTCTCGCGAAGGCGGGAATCCAGTGTTTTCAATGCATTCTGGATCCCCCGGTCAAGCCGGAGGATGACAAACCTTAAGTTTATGGACAGACACTAATTAGAGTACATGTATAAACGCTAAAACACCCTCACCCTACCCCTCTCCCACCAGGGGAGAGGGCAACAAATATGCCCCTCCCTTGACGGGAGGGGTGGGGGAGGGTGTTAAAATATTATGTTTATACACAGATCCTGATTATCTCCTCAATCAAATATATGTCATAGTAATTGTTGTATAATCTCTGTACGGAAAATTTGTCTTTACCAGGGAAAATGAAAATTTACTACACACTTACAGGACAAAAAGAGGTCTTCGAGCCGTTGATCCCAAGCCGGGTGAGCATGTATGCCTGCGGGGTAACCGTATACGATTACTGCCATATCGGCCATGCACGGAGCGCCATTATCTTTGATGTCATCCGGAGATACATGCGCTACAAAGGGTTTCAGGTCACCTATGTAAGGAATTTTACCGATATTGACGATAAGATCATTAACAGGGCCCGTCAGGAGAATGTTTCCTGGGATGTTATTGCGAAACAATATACAGATGCATACTACGAAGATATGGACATGCTTGGAGTAGGCAGGGCTGATGTTGAACCGAAAGCAACAGAATATATCAACGAAATGATAGAGATTATCAAAGCGCTGATCGGGAAAGGTATTGCCTATGTATCCGATGGCAGCGTGTACTTCTCTGTCGATAAATTTCCCGGCTACGGGAAGCTGTCAAAAAGAGATATGGAAGAAATGCTCGCAGGTGCGCGGGTCGATGTTGACAAGAGGAAGAAAAACCCTCTCGATTTTGCGCTCTGGAAAAACTCCAAGGAAGGCGAGCCCTTCTGGGAGAGCCCATGGGGGCTCGGCAGGCCCGGATGGCACATTGAATGTTCAGCGATGTCCCTGAAGCACCTCGGCGAGAGCTTCGATATCCACGGAGGCGGGGCCGATCTGCTTTTTCCCCACCATGAAAATGAGATCGCCCAGTCAGAGGCATTCACCGGGACCCCTTTCGCAAAGTACTGGGTACACAACGGGTTTATTACTATCGACAAGGAAAAGATGTCCAAGTCACTCGGCAATTTTTTCACGATCAGAGAGGTCCTCGATAAATTTGACCCGGAAGTCCTGAGATTTTTTCTGCTTTCCACCCATTACAGGAGCCCGATAGAATTCTCTGATGAACAGCTGCGCGAGGCGGAAAGCTCCATAGACAGATATTACACAACGGCAGTCAGGACAAACGATTTCCTTGAGAGAAACGATTCCGGATATAAGGAATTATCCGGGACCGGCAAATCCTTCAGCGAACTGCTCTCTGCATTTAAAGAAAGCTTCGAAGAGGCCATGGATGATGATTTCAATACCGCCCAGGCGCTTGGACACATCTTTGAACTCATCCGCGAATGCAACAGGTTTCTTGACAGCAAACCGTCGGGACAGGAAGCCGGGGAACTGATCCTGAAAACACGGGAGCTCCTGACAGAGACCGGGACCGTTCTGAATATATTCAACAGGACCCCGCTTGAATGGTATAGTTCGCTGATGCACGTCAAAAATATCGGGCTCTCGGAAGAAGATATCCTTGAACAGATCGGGAAACGACAGGATGCCCGGAACCGTAAGGACTGGCAAACAGCTGATATTATCAGAAGAGACCTTGAAGAAAAAGGCGTTCTCCTTGAAGATAAAAAAGACCGGACAGACTGGAAAATTAAAGTCGGCTGATGAGTGGATCTATGGCCTGAATCCTGTTGCCGAGGCGCTCAGGGCAGGGAGAAAAATAAAGGCCCTCTATCTGTCCCTGTCGAGACAGGAAAAAATCGAAGGGTTGAAACAGGAGGCAGCCAGGCTGGATATCCCGGTAATAGCAGTCGATCCCGTCTTTTTCGATGAGAGGTTCGGCAAGGGTCATCAGGGAGTTGCAGCAGAAGTGCAGAAAAAAGGGTATGTTCTCCTCGACGACCTGCTGGAAATCCCGGCAGAGAAAAAAGAAACCCCTTTCTTCTTTATCCTCGACTGCATTGAAGACCCGAGGAATCTCGGAGCTGTTCTGAGAGTAGCAGACGCTGCCGGTGTTCACGGCATCGTAGTACAGGCATACAGGTCAGTGAGCCTGGGCGCCGAGGTTTCCAAGGTTTCAGCCGGTTCCGTTGAATACGTCCCCGTTGCGCTGGTTGCCAACATAAAGCATGCAATGCGTGACATGCAAAAAGAGGGGATACTGATCATTGGAGCAGAGTCTTCTGCGGAGAAGACGATATGGGAACAAGACCTTTCAGGTCCTCTTGCGCTCGTAATCGGGTCGGAAGGCAAGGGGCTCAGACGGACAGTAAGAGAACACTGTGATGACCTTGTGAAAATTCCAATGAGAGGGATGATCAATTCACTGAATGTCTCTGTCGCAGCAGGTGTATGTGCCTTTGAGATATTGCGCCAGAAATTGAATAAAAACAAGATATAAAGAGATAATTCAACATAATTAGTATTATTTGCGAATTCCTCTAATTGACCTTTTTGTAATAAAAGTTGTTGAATTAATATTCTGATGAAAAGGGGTTAGTATTGCCTTTTTCAACTCCTTTCATGTGTTATGGGAGAGCGTGACGCCACCGTAGCTCAGCAGGCAGAGCAGCTGATTTGTAATCAGCGGGTCGGGGGTTCGATTCCCTTCGGTGGCTCCAGGTCTTCGACTCGAAGAGGAGAGGTTCCCGAGTGGCCAAAGGGAGCAGACTGTAAATCTGCCGGCGCAGCCTTCGGAGGTTCGAATCCTCCCCTCTCCACCATATAAATTTTGCTTCGCAAAATTTATAGTGAAAAGTTAAGAGTGAAAAGCAAGGAGGAAGAGAATAAACTTTTTGGAACTTCTCACTTTCAACTCTTCACTTTTAACTGGCTTCAAAGATGCGGGAGTAGCTCAGTGGTAGAGCGTCAGCCTTCCAAGCTGAGGGTCGCGGGTTCGAATCCCGTTTCCCGCTCCAGATTTAAAGTGAGAAGTGAAGAGTTTTCAGTGAAAAAATAAGGATATAAATAAGGATATAAATAATGTATTTAAAACTTTTCACTCATAACTTTTCACTTTTAACTGGCGTTAAAAGTGCCCATGTAGCTCAGTCGGCAGAGCACATCCTTGGTAAGGATGAGGTCACCGGTTCAATCCCGGTCATGGGCTCCAGTAAAGCTCCGAGCAGAGAGCGGAGAGCTATAAGAA
>JAKLQR010000294.1 GCA_022013235.1 Thermodesulfovibrionales bacterium
GGAGAACTTCCACCTCTCTTTTCAATTCTTCAATCCGCTCCTGCGCTTCCCTCTTTTCTTTTGACGGCATTTCTCTCGCGGATTTTTCTTTCACTGAAGACCTTCTTTTCGAACTGTATATACCAAAGAATGCGAGAACAGCCAATATTCCCGCAAGGGCTACGAGACCTGCCCACCAGTATTCCTGAATTAGCGCCGTATCAATCATTTTTGGAAACGATTCAGACTACAAAATTTTCCTTCGTTTGTAATCTACACACTTTTATCCGGCATGTCAATCTCAGTACCACCGTTTGTCAGTGCCGCCGTTTGGTTGATTGAACGAGGAACTTCCTTTTTCCTCGAAACAAAAATATAAGATTTTCTTCATTTTAATTTGATAATTCCCTGTCCGCTTTCCACAGGGGTTTTTTGTGTCATTCTCTGGCTTGACCAGGGAATCCAGGTCCTTCCTTCTGGATTACCCGATCAAGTCGGGTAATGACATTGACTTTTGATATTTGAGATACTTCTGCAGTAAGTTGCAGGGTTATTCATCTACAGCTATTCTATCTCAACCCTGTATCCCGACATTCTCTTTACCGAGCGAATCTTTTCTTTCAGTCCTCTCGCGTCAAAGCTTCCGTATGCCATGGAGTTGTCATAGATGCGGATGATCATTTTTTCTCTGTCCATCTCGAACTTGCCTCCGCCGAGGATAACCCAGGAAGGATCGTCGATAACAAACCGCTTCGCCTGTCCGTTGTAAATCCCGGCTATTCCTTTCTCCTCACAGTATGTTTTCACAATATCAGCATGGTATTTCGAAAACTCCTTTGGAGAAAAGAGAATATATTCAATCCCTTTATGCCTCATCTGTACAAATTTGCCATGTATTCTTTTCGGCCTCTGAGTCTTTGCGATCTGCGTATAGTATACGTCTGAATAATCTATAATCGTGAACTTCATAGGTTTAGTTTACCTCTTCTTTTTCATGATAGCCAACAGGAATTGACAGAAATATTGCTCGACAGTTTCTAAAATTATGTATAGTATTTCTATAAGGAGAGAAATGGAGAAAGAACTCCGCATACTTATTCTGGAAGATAATCCTCACGACGCTGAGTTGATTCGGCATGAACTGAGCAACGGAGGGCTTTTCTTTGTATCAGAGAGAGTCGATACAGAAGAAGGCTTCCAAAGCGCAATTGAAAGTTTTGCGCCTGACATAATCCTCGCTGATTATTCCCTCCCGCAATTCGATGGTATTTCTGCACTCAAAATCGCACAGAAAAGATGTCCTAATGTGCCGTTCGTGTTTGTTACAGGGACAATGGGCGAAGAAATTGCGGTTTATTCGCTTAAGATGGGGGCTACCGATTATGTGCTCAAGGAGCGTTTGTCGCGGCTTGTGCCTGCGGTAAACCGGGCGCTGAGAGAATCTCATGAGAAGGCTGAAAGAAAACGGGCAGAGGACATGCTGCGGGAAACCGAGGAACGGTATCGCAGTCTGATCGAAAATGCCTACGATATGATACAAAGCGTTGCCCAGGACGGTCATTTCAATTTTGTGAATTCGGCATGGTTGAATGTAATGGGATATACACGGGATGAACTCAAGAATATCACCGTTTTCGATATTCTGCACCCAAACTGCGTCCCTCATTGCATGGAGGATTTTCATCGGGTAATGTCGGGAGAATCCTTGAGCAATATAGAAGCTGTCTTTGTTGCAAAAGACGGGCGCAGCATTGATGTCAGGGGAAGTGTAACCCCACGCGTTATCGGAGACAAGATAATCGGCTCTCAGGGGATATTCCGGGATATCACCGAACGGAAGCGCGCGGAAGAAGCAATACGAAATAGTGAGGAGAAATACCGTAATATTTTTGAGAATATACAGGATATATATTACGAAACAGCGTTAGACGGAACAATACTGGAAGTCAGTCCTTCAATTGAGACTGGTACCAGAGGACAATATACAAGAGACGATCTGATCGGCAAGTCGATTCTTGATTTTTATGCCGACAGGAAAGCAAGAGAAATTCTTCTCATCACGCTTAAAGAAAAAGGAAGCGTGCATGATTACGAAATCACTATTAAAAACCGTGACGGCTCTTTGATCCCCTGCTCCATTTCCGCCTTGTTTCAATATGATGCTGAGGGAAAGCCATTGAAACTCATTGGAAGCTTGCGAGACATCACCGAGCGTAAACAGGCTGATAATAAATTAGCAGAGAACAGAAAACAACTGAAGGCATTGCTTGATAATATCCCTGATATTGCCTGGCTGAAGGACAAGGAAAACAGGTTTATTGCGGTAAATAGACCATTCGGCGAAGCCTGCGGAGTAGACCCTGATGAGTTGGCCGGGAAAACAGATATGGATATATGGCCGAAGGAATTAGCGGAAAGATACAGGGACGACGATAAAAAGGTCATGGAAACACGAATACAGAAACAGGTCGAAGAGCCGTTGGTCGATAAAGAGGGCAACAAGACATGGATAGATACGATTAAAA
>JAKLQR010000295.1 GCA_022013235.1 Thermodesulfovibrionales bacterium
CCCTTCACCTGTTTTCTATTGATTTCCATAAGAACGTCATCTTTCATGAGAATGCCATCTGCGGGGCTGTCGTCTTCAATATCGGTAACAATAACCCCTGAAACCCGTTGAGGGATGTCAAGGTTCTTTTTTATGTCAGGTGTTACTTGCTGTACATGGACACCGGACAGTTGATTTTCAAAATTTCCTGACAACTTCTGTTGTTCGTCAGAAAGTTCAGTGATTTTTACCCTAATTGTTTTCAGCTGTCCTTCACGGACCAGTTTCAGCGTCACTTCGTCATTTGGATCTGTGCCTGCGACCATGTTCCTGAGATTCCTCGGATCTTCGACTTTTCTGCCATTGAATTCGAGAACCACATCTCCCCTCTGTACCCCGGCTTTCTCAGCGGGACTGTCTTCAATAACATCACCAACGAGGACTCCCTTTTCATCGCGTAAGCCAAATTGTTTCGCAAGTTCAGGGGTTAAAGGCTGTATGTAAATACCAAGCCATCCCCTTACTACCTTTCCGCTTTTAATGAGGCTTTCCATAATAGACTTTGCCATATTGCTTGGAATGGCGAAGCCGATACCCTGATACCCGCCGGTCGTGCTGAATATCGCGGTATTGATGCCGACAAGCTCGCCTTTTATATTGACAAGGGCTCCGCCGGAGTTCCCCGGATTGATTGCCGCATCTGTCTGAATGAAATCTTCATAGTCGGCAATCCCGACATTTGCCCTCCCTGTTGCGCTTACAATCCCGGAGGTGATAGTCTGGCTGAGTCCGAAGGGATTGCCGATAGCAAGCACGGTTTCCCCCGGCTTCAGTGCATCCGAATCCCCGAGTTGAATCACCGGGAGATTATCCGTATCTATTTTTACTACCGCGAGGTCGGTTTTCGGATCTGACCCTATCACCTCCCCTTTGAATTCTCTGTTGTCAGACAGTTTTACCTTTATTTCATCCGCTCCCTTCACGACATGATTGTTGGTGAGTATATAGCCCCTCTTGTCGACAATCACTCCGGAGCCGAGACCTGATCGTTTGTATTCTCTTGGTTTGTCAGGGGAACTGAATCTGTCTCCAAAAAATCGCCTGAAGAAGGGATCATCAGGAAACGGTGATTGTTTCATGCCTCCTTGCACTTTGCTTGTGGACGATATGTTTACTACCGAGGGTTGCACGGCAGCAACTATTTCTGCCATGGCCTGATTCGTCTTTGATAAATACTCAACAGAAGAGGGTGTGAGTGCCTTGTCCTCTGCGTTTCCGCTTGTGATGAAATTCAAGTGCGAAGCGATCCCGAGACCGAAGATAAGTCCAATGAGAATAAAGAGTATACCAAGGGGAAAAAATCTTTTTCTCTCTGTCATGTGTCTCCTTTCAATTGTTTTGATGGAATAGCTTAATAAAGCGTTATGAAGGGCTCATGAAGAAAATATGAAAAAAATATGAAGAGTTTATTCCTGCGGAACTATCCTTGTAGGGTATCCGGAGATGGATTCAGAATTCGTCTTCTAATTTCGGGACAGCGGTTTTGAGGATATATCTCCCCTTGCCGTAGTTCCCCTCGGGACGTATCACAAGGGCGAGGTAGTAATCTGCATTTATTTTTCTCATGATAATCCCGCATCGGTCTGAAATGATGGAAAATTCCCTGGCCTCACCAAGGCCGAGGTTATCCGCAGCGAGGTTGATGTCCTTGATCATCTGCGAGGCTTCGGCGCTCAGACCTGTCAGGTCAACAAACTTCTCCGGTGCATATTCCTGAACTGATATTCCATCAGTGCCGATAATCATTGCGGAGACAGCGCCGTCGACTTTGTCCACGGTATCTTTAAGCAGTTCCAGAAAACTCATCACGCCTCTTTTTTATGCCCTTGAGCAGGTTCTCCAATCGTTCTATTAATTCTTCTTTATCTTTCCCGAGCAGTTTCAAGAGGGCTTTCAATTCTTCAACACGTTGTAAAGCCTTCCGGTTGTCCGGTTCGGAAGCGAGGATTTTCCGGTAAATGCTCAATGCCTGTGTATATTTTTCATCCCGGACAGAACGGTCTGCCTCACTGATCATGTCGCCGGCCTCTTCAGGAACTCTTTCCTCCTCCTCCACCGCGGTATCGGTAATTGCGCCGGCAGGTTCGGCTTCCTGGAGAATATCGTCAAACGAGAAGGATTCCTCCTCGGTTTCTATTGCTTCCAATACAGGTTCATCGGATGCGTCTTCAGCTTCCTTCAGGGATTTCCATAATTCAAGGTCTTCTCTGCTCATCGGGGTTTCTGCAGTTTCGTCTGCTCCCGGGAGTTCTTCCCCCTCGCCGGAGGGTTCTTTCCAAAGGTCTATTTCTTCTTCCTCTTCGGGAGACTCTTCGTGGACTTTGTCCCACCCTTCTTCTTCTGATATTTCCCCGGCAATTTCTGTGCTCACGGCGGTCAGGTCTTCGGCGTCTTCATCGCCCGAAATTTCCCCGGGTTTTTCCTCATGCATCTCTTCTTCCTTCACGAGGGTCTCTGTAATTTCCAAATCTTTTGCCGTGAGAGGGATCTCAGGAGGCTGTTCTTCTTCCAGTTCGTCCTCGATTTCAGGGGGGATATCCCACAGGTCTTTATCTCCGTATGCGGGAGATTCTGATGGCAGCTCTGCAGCGGGGACCGGTTCTTCATGAACTTCTTCTGCAGGTGGTTCTTCAGGATGAGGAACCTCTGCATCTCCGATTGGCGCCGCCGGTATTTCGGGCTCCTGATCTTTCTGGAGTTCAGCAAGGCTTGTTGCAGCCCAGTTGTCCATAGGATTGAGTTTCAGAACTTTCCTGAATTTCTGAACGGCCTTCTCTTTCTCGCCAAGTTCCCGGTATATTTCAGCAAGTTTCTTGTGGGCATACAGATTATCGGGGATCGCGCTGATGACTTTTTCGAATTCATCTCTTGCCTCAACGAGCATGCCCCTCTCGATATATATTTTGCCGAGGGACACCCGGGCGCTCAAATATCCCGGCTGCTGTTCGAGTCCTTTTGTGAGAGCATCAATTGCCTCATCATACATCCCGGCCTTTTTATATTCCTCGGCCAGAGGGACAAAAAGCTTGGAGTTTGGGTCCCTGGAGATTTTTTCCTTTAATCTTTCTATGTCTTCAAGTGCCATGCTATGCCAAAATTTTCAACAATATTGCAAAAAAAGTCAAGCTTTGATCTCTGTTATTCTGTCCAATATCGCATCAGCTACTTCGTCCTTGCTGAGGAGCGGAAGTTTTTTCTGCTCTTTTGAGTCGATGAGAATCACCTTGTTTGTATCGACGTCAAAGCCGGCGCCCGGTTCGGTAACATCATTGAATACGATGAGGTCCAGCTTCTTTTCTTTCAGTTTCTTTTTTGCATTTCCGACCTTTTCCCCCGTCTCCGCGGCAAACCCTACAAGAAAAGGGCGCCTCTTCTCCCTGCTGATTTCCATGAGTATATCAGGAGTCCTCACGAGGTTTAAAAGAAGCCCGTATTTTTTTGCAATTTTCCCGGGAGATTTTTCCCCGGGCATAAAATCAGCAACCGCAGCAGCCATGACGAGCACGGTTGAAGACGGAATTTCTTCCCTCACCTTGCGAAGCATATCCTCTGCAGTTTCAACAGGAATGAAATTTACCCCTTGAGGACGGTGCAATGAGGTGCTTCCGCTGATCAATGTTACGTCCGCACCTCTCCGCAGCGCGGCTCGTGCAACTGCATACCCCATCTTCCCGGATGATCTGTTCGAAATGAACCTGACGTGATCGATATATTCTCTCGTCGGGCCGGCTGTCACGAGAATCCGTTCATTCGCAAGGTCCTTTTTGGCAAGGGCTGACTCGACCGCCGCTACAATGTCCGGTACTTCTGACATCCTTCCGGGCCCCTCCTCGCCGCAGGCGAGCCTCCCCTCTTCAGGGCCCACCTGAACAACCCCCCTTGAGAGAAGGGACGCAAGGTTTTCCTGGACAACGGGATTGGTATACATCCTCCAGTTCATGGAGGGAGCGATCAGCACTTTTCCTCTGAATGCAAGCAGACAGGTGCTGAGGAGGTCGTCTGCCAGGCCGTGCGCAAACTTCCCGATCAGGTTCGCTGTGGCAGGGGCTATTACCATGAAATCTGCATGAGCAGGGAGCGTGATATGGGCCATGGGATGAGAATAGAGATCAGTATGGACTGTGTTCAGGGATGCAATTTCAAGGGAAAGAGGGGTGACAAATTTTTGCGCCGCTTCGGTCATAATCACGGAGACTGACGCGCCTCCGTCAATAAGTCTCCGCACTAATTCAACGGATTTGTAAGCTGCAACTCCTCCGGTGACTCCGAGCAGTAAGGCCTTATTCTTTAGCACCTTCCTCTTGTTTATCACTGAAGAGGCCCTCCAGAGCTTTTTTGTCCAAGGCCTCTTTCTCATGCAGGTACACCTTCAGGTCTTTTTCAAATTCTGTAAGGTCTTCCCCAGTGGCTTCTCTTCTCTTCTCCTCGAGGAGTTTCCGGTAATCGAATTTCTGTGCTTCTTCCTTTGCCTTCTTTGCCTGGTCCCCGATAAGGAACTCGACAGTATTCGCGATTGTTTCCTCAAGAGCCAGAGTGGTGACTTTTCTTGCTTTTGTCTTGATCTTCGGGTCTGCGCCTACTGCCAGGTCTTTTGCCCGTTGAGCTGCTATTGCGATCAACCTGAATCTCCCGTCGATCTTGTCTATGTCGAACTCGATTGGCAGAGAAATAATATCCATTGCTAAGTGTCCTCCTTTGGAAAAAACGTCCTTTCAATCCAAACAGGATTTATTTTTTTATGCTTGCCCGGCGGGCAATGATGATTGCCTCCAGTACCCTGACAGCGTCATTCAGGATGTCGTTCATTATAACATAATCATATGCTGTATATTCTTTTATTTCAGAGAGCGCTGTCTTTAATCGTTTTTTAATATTTGCCTGTGAATCGGTCATCCGTTTTTCGAGCCGGGTCCTCAATTCCCCGAGGGAGGGCGGAAGTATGAAAATATATACCCCTTCACGGGATTTCTTCCTGACCTGTGAAGCGCCCTGGACATCAATATCAAGAAGCACATCGTTTCCGGCTGCCAGGAGTTCCTCGATTCTCTTTTTTGAGGTTCCGTAGAGTTCTCCATGTATCTCGGCCCACTCGATGAAGTCCCCTTTTTTGGCCATCCTGGTGAATTCGTCCCTGCGAATAAAGGTATACTCCCTGTCATTTACTTCACCCTTCCGGGGTTGTCGCGTTGTGTAGGAAACTGAAAATTTCAGATACGGCAGGGCGGAAAGGACTTTCTTGCAAAGCGTTGTCTTGCCGGCGCCGGAAGGCGCAGAAACGATAAAAAGACTTCCTCTATCCTTCTTCTCCGGCAAGGTCCTCTTTCCCTTCAAGGAATCTCTGGGTGATGGTTTCGGCCTGTATCGCCGACAGGATGATATGGTTGCTGTCCGTTACGATGATCGAGCGGGTACGCCTTCCCTCGGTTGCATCAATGAGACGGCCCGCTTTTTTTGCTTCTTCGCGGAGCCTTTTCATCGGTGCAGACCCTGGCGTGACTATCGCAACAACTTTTGCGGCTGAGACGACGTTGCCAAATCCGATATTCACAAGTACAGGGCTGAGATCTCCTTTTTTCATTCACTGGTTCCTTTATTGTAAATTTTGTGTCTGTTCCCGCATCTTCTCAATTTCCGTTTTTATCTCCACAACAATATTCGATATCGCGTAATCTCCTGATTTGTATGCCAGAGTATTCACCTCTCTCCCCATCTCCTGGAGCAGGAAATCGAGTTTTCTCCCTACAATGCGCTCATTGTTAAGGACCTCGCCGAACTGCTTTATATGGTTTTCCAGCCTGTGTATCTCTTCCGCTATGTCGAGTTTCTCTGCCATCACGGCAGCCTCCTGAAGTATCCTGTTATTATCTACCATTTCTGTGTCAAGTATCAATCTCAGCCTCTCGATAAACTTCTCCCGCCAGCGTACCAGCTCATCAGGGGACAGTGATTTTATCCTGTTGGTTAATTCCTCTAATACACCGAGTCTTTTCGTCAATTCTTCAGTGAGCAATGACCCTTCCCGTATTCTCATCTGTTCGAGATTCGAAACCGCTTCATGAAATGCGGCAAACAGATCATCGGTATTATATTCCGGTTCCTGTTCAGTATAGAGTTCTCTGATACCGGCAAGGGTCTCCATGCTTATCTGGCCGGGGATTCCGGTCTCTTTCTGCAGATCCAGCATGGCCGTATAGAGGTTTTTTGCCCTCTCTTTATTTATGGTAAGAGGCGGGCCCTTTTCGTGAGGCATTAAAACCGTCACATCGATTCTCCCGCGCTGGAAATGTTCCTTGAGAATATTCCGCAGGGCTATTTCATGCCGATTCATATATAGAGGCAATTTGAAAAATATATCAATATGTCTGTGGTTGAGAGACCGGATCTCGACCATAAAGCTGTTGTGTGATGCACTCCCGAACCCTGTCATGCTCTGTATCATGGTTGCATACACTATAAAGCAGTCCTTAAATTTAGTCAATGAATGCGAAGGATGAAGGTATTGCAATATGTTGCCCGGAGGTATAAAATATTTACAGTTCACTGATATGCTTGTCTGAAGCGCATACGGGAAACATACGACGAGCGCACAACTATTTGTTTCATGAGTATCACTATTGAACACCTTGCTCTTCTCTGGAGGGGATATGAAGGTCGAAGAGATAGATGTGAACGGACAGATAGGCAGGATCGGCAAGATCCTCGATGAACGGGAGAAAAAACGGGGCATACTGATTCAAACGCTGCAACAGATCCAGTCAGCACTGGGTTACCTGCCGGAAGAGAGTGTGAGACAGCTTTCCCAAAAACTGAAACTCTCCATGTCTGAAATCTTCAGTGTAGCAAGCTTTTACCGGATGTTTTACTTCAAGCCCAGAGGGAAAAAGATTGTGAAGGTTTGCCTCGGGACAGCCTGTTATGTGCGGGGTTCAAAAAAGGTTCTGAATGCCCTGGAACAGGAATTCAATATTAAGAACGGAGAGACAACGGAAGACCTTGCGCTCACGCTGGAGACAGTAGGATGTGTAGGGTGCTGCGGTCTTGCACCCGTTACTACCATAAATGAGAATGTCTTGGGTGAAATTACAGGAAGCGGGAAGTTAAGAGGAATAATACAGTCAATAAGAGAAAAGTGACCGACTTGTAACTACAGGAAAAATGGTCTAAAATCACACAGAAAGGGTTAATGCGCGCATGCAAAAATTAACCAGTTTGGATGACCTGAAAGCCCTCCGGAAAAGACTTGCCAAAGAAGGTGTGTTAGCTCCCAACAAAAAGAGAATACGGGTATGCTGCGGAACGGCCTGCAGAGCCAACCGCTCTCTCCAATTAGCAGACAATCTCAAGGCAGAGACCCTGAGCAGTAATGAGGATGTTGAGATAATTACCACCGGATGTCAGGGACTCTGTCAACTGGGTCCTGTTATGACGGTGCAGCCCCAGAGCTATTTCTATCATAAAGTGAAACCGGAAAGATCGGGCGATGTAATATCACGCACCATCATGGGTGGAAAGCCGGTATGGGACCTCCTCTTCCGCAGGTCTCTTGGAGAGAAGCCAGCGTATTTTATTAAAGACGTGCCCTTTTACCGGAAACAGCTCAGAATTGCACTCAGGAATAACGGGAGAATCGACCCCACCAATATTCTGCATTATCTCGCAATAGGGGGCTATAGTGCGTTCGAAAAAGCGCTTGCCTCCATGACACCCCAGCAGGTACTCGATGAGGTAAAGAGAGCAAACCTGAGGGGGAGGGGTGGCGCCGGGTTCCCCGCAGGCATAAAATGGGAACATACGAAAAAAGCATCCGACCCGGTAAAAATCGTTATTGCGAACGGAGATGAAGGCGACCCCGGTGCATTTATGGACAGATCGATCATGGAGGGAGACCCCCACAGCCTTCTTGAAGGGATGATGCTTTGTGCGTATGCAATCGGTGCAGAACACGGGATTATCTATGTCCGCCATGAATACCCGCTTGCAGTCAGGCATCTTTCCATAGCTATTGAACAGGCTGAAGCTTTGGGCCTTCTGGGGCACAATATCCTCGGGAAAGGTTTTAATTTCACTGTCCAGATCAGGGAAGGCGCCGGTGCATTTGTCTGCGGCGAAGCCACTGCGCTTATTGCCTCGATAGAAGGAGAGAGAGGGTTCCCCCGCCCAAGACCACCGAGACTGTCTGAACCCGGTGGCGGACCATGGGGCTATCCGGCGAACCTGAATAATATAGAAACCTATGTCTGTGTCCC
>JAKLQR010000032.1 GCA_022013235.1 Thermodesulfovibrionales bacterium
CCGGCTGCGTTTTTAAAAATCCTTCCAGGGCATCGGCAGGGAAGCTCCTCGACGAAGCCGGCTGCAAGGGCGCAAAAATCGGTGAGGTTGAGGTGAGCGAGGTGCATGCAAATTTTTTCGTCAATAAAGGGAACGCGAACGCCTCGGATTTTATAAGGCTCATGGAACTGGTTTCGCTGAGAGTCGAAAAGAGGTTCGGGATACTCCTTGAACCGGAGATAAAGATTTTTGGAAAAGAAATTGCTGACTGACAGGAAGGTAGGCGTACTAATGGGCGGGATATCAGCCGAGAGGGAAGTGTCACTCCGGAGCGGCGCCGCGATCTATCACGCGCTCAAAGGACTAGGGTGCCGCGCTGTCACCATAGACGTCGGGCAGGACCTCTGTGAGGTCCTGGGGAGAGAGAAGATAGAGATCGCTTTTCTTTCCCTCCATGGAGGATACGGCGAGAACGGCTCCATCCAGGGGATGCTCGAAGTGCTCGGGATTCCGTATACAGGGTCCGAGGTCCTTGCATCCGCCCTTGCAATGGACAAAGAGGCGTCGAAAAAGATTTTTCTCTACCACGGGATACCGGTTCCGCCGTTCGTTATTGCAAGCAAAGAGCAAGGTGCGAAGAGTGTAGGTTTCGCGCTTCCCTGGGTTGTGAAGCCTGCAGCCGAGGGTTCGAGCATCGGGGTGAGTATCGTCAAAAAGAAAGAGCAGCTACAGGAAGCGCTCGGCAAGGCGTATTCGCACGGACCAAGGGTGATTATAGAAGAATTTATCGACGGCAAGGAAATTCACATAGGCATACTCAATAAAAAGGCGCTTGGAGGCGTTGAGGTGAGACCGTCTCTTGAGTTTTATAACTACGAAGCAAAATATACTTCCGGTCTTACCCAGTATATCCTGCCCCCGGAGATAGACGACACCGCATACGAAAAGGCAAAAAGTACCGCGCTTGCCGCCCATAATGCCCTTGGGTGCAGGGGCGCTTCCCGTGTTGACCTGAGGCTGGACCGGAACGGGAATCCCTTTGTCCTTGAGGTCAATACAATACCGGGCATGACGGAGACAAGCCTCCTTCCCAAGATAGCAGACCTTGCGGGATTGAGCTTCCCCGGACTCATAGAAGAGATTCTCAGCGGGGTGCTCAATGAAGATTAACAGGATGAAGAAAAAGAACAGAAAGACATCGATATCGGGTATTTTCAGGAAGAGCGCGGTAATCATCTCGCTCCTCGGGGTTTCCATCGGCGCATATCTTCTGATTCATTCCCTGCAGGCGGTTACTCTCCTGCCGATAACACAGATTGTGTTTACCGGAAACAGACATCTTACCGATGAAGAGTTGAGTGCACTGTCGGGAGTGCATCTTCATGACAGTCTCCTCTCGCTTTCAGGAAAAGCGGTGAGCGAGCAGTTGCTCAAATCTCCGTGGATACGGTCAGTGCAAATGAGGAAACAGTTCCCGGATATCCTCTCTCTTGTGATCAAAGAGGCGGAGCCTTTTGCGCTTCTTGACATGAAGGGGCATCTGTTCCTTGTGGATGAGAAAGGGACTCTCCTCGAAGAATTGAGGGACGATTCCATCCCTTTCCTCCCCGTTATTGCCGGAGACCCGTTTAAACAAAAAGAAGGATTTACCGAAGCGGTGAGCCTTGCAAAAGTTATGAACGAGAAGGGTTTCGCAGCAGAAAGAGACCAAATCGAGATTATTGCCGACAGGCCGGAAGAGCTGACCATAATGGTAGACGGAACCTATGTCAAGATAGGGAACGGTGATTACGAACAGAAACTCGAACGGCTCGTGACTCTGGAAGAAGAGGTCAGGAGCAGGGGCATCCCAGTGGAGTATATCGATCTGCGCTTTGCAAACAGGGCAGTGGTAAAACCTATAGCAGATATGGTGGTTCAGTGAAAAACGGGAATATTGTTGTAGGCCTTGATATCGGAACGACAAAAATCTGCGCCATTGTCGGTGAGGTTATCGACGGAGCGCTGGAGTTCCGGAATGTGAGCGTATCGCCTTCAACAGGCATGAGAAAGGGCGTGGTTGTAAACATAGAAGCGACCGTCTCATCTATCAGAGACGCCGTGAGAATGGCAGAGTCTGCTGCAGGAGTCGAGATTCATACGGTATATGTCGGGATTTCCGGAGGTCATGTCAAGGGGCTCGACAGCTACGGCGCGGTTGGTATCCGGGGAAAAGAAGTGAAACCTGTAGATGTGAACCGGGTGATAGACTCTGCAAAGGCGGTCTATGTGCCTCTTGACAGGGAAGTTCTTCACGTCATACCCACAGGATATACCCTTGACGGGCAGAACGGCATCAGAGACCCGATCGGCATGGCAGGGGTGAGGCTTGAAGCAAAAGTGTATATTCTCACCGGTGCGGTGAGTTCCGTGCAGAACCTGCTGAAATGCTGCGAGAAAGCAGGGCTTGAGGTTATCGATATCGTATTTGAGCCTCTTGCTTCGGCGGAAGCGATCCTTACAGACGATGAGAGAGAACTCGGCGTGGCAATTGTTGATGTCGGCGGCGGGACAACGGATATCATCCTCTATAAGGATGGATGGCTGAGGCATTCTTCTGTCCTTGCGCTTGGAGGAAATCATTTTACGAATGACATTGCGGTGGGGTTGCGGATTCCTGTGACCGAGGCTGAACGGGTGAAAAAGAGCTTCGGCCATGCGGTCACTACTCTGGTTGAAGACAGTGAAGAGATAGACATATTCCAGGCGGGACAGGGCAGGAAGATACTGAGGAGGCATGTGGCTGAGATCATCCAGCCGCGCGCAGAAGAGCTTCTTGAATTGATTCGCGCCGAACTCCGGTCCTGTTCCGGCTACGATATCGCAACGACGGGTGTGGTGATGACCGGCGGCGGGTCCCTGCTTGAAGGTATGGACAGAATGGCGGAGGCGATCCTGGAACTGCCTGTCAGAATTGGGTTCCCGAGGGGGATCAGGGGATGTGCCGAGATTGAAAAAAATCCGATGTATGCAACCGGAGCAGGCCTTGTGCTCTATGGCTTCGATTCGGAAAGCGATAAAGGTTTTTATCCTGATGCGTTCGCCGGCATATTCGGAAAAATGAAAGAATGGGTCAAAGGGATCTTCGTATAAAAATACAAAGAGGAGGGAGAACAGATGTTTGAAATCGAAGAAGTAAAAGGGCAGAGAGCAAAAATCAGAGTTATCGGCGTCGGGGGGGCCGGTGGAAATGCCATTAATAATATGATCGCCTCGAACCTGCAGGGAGTCGAGTTTGTGGCAATCAACACAGATATGCAGGCCCTCGAAACGAACCTTGCGCCCGTGAAGGTGCAGATAGGAGCCAACCTTACCCGTGGCCTTGGCGCAGGGTCAAATCCCCAGATCGGCAGGGATGCGGCGCTTGAAGACACCGCAGCCATCGCCGAACATCTCGACGGGTCTGATATGGTCTTTATCACCGCCGGTATGGGTGGCGGAACAGGAACCGGCGCGGGTCCCGTGATCGCAAGTGCAGCAAAGG
>JAKLQR010000296.1 GCA_022013235.1 Thermodesulfovibrionales bacterium
CTTCTGGTGGATACTTCGGAAATTTTCAGGTGTTGACATGCCGCAGGGGCAGACAATGCTCAGAATACTGAGCAGGAGACTTGTAAATGTGCTGAAAGATATGAAGGAGCATGCAAGGTTTATTCACGGTTTAATGGGATGGGTAGGGTTTTCCACGGCCACCGTCGAAGTGAAACACAATCCGAGGATGAAAGGCAAGAGCAAGTATAACATCCCTGAAATGTTCAAACTTGCCCTCCATGCGGTAACGTCTTTCTCGACGATACCATTGCGAATTGCTACCTATATAGGTCTTATCAGCTCTTTTCTGAGCCTCCTCGTAGGGGGGTATTTTATTTTTAAAAAATTCTTTTATGACATTCCTGTTCTGGGATTCGCATCAATTATTGTTGCAGTATTCTTTGTAGGTGGTATCCAGCTTCTTGTATTCGGAATGTTCGGGGAATATCTGGGCAGAACATACCAGGAAGTCCAGAGAAGACCTCTCTACATAATCAAGGACTATCTCCCCTGATCGAAATGATAAAAAAGCGAAAGTGGGATAGTGATTTCTTCGGGAAAAAGATCGGAGAATTAGAGCCTGATTCCGAATCATTCCGGCATATAGAATTTTATCTCAGAAAGGCGCGGGAAGAGAAGTTCCAATACATACTCTGCCGGCTCAAAGCAATGGATACAGGGCATATCAGAGTATTGGAATCTTTGGGTTTTTATCTCACGGATATCGGTGTCACATGGGCAATACAATCAAAAACCTATACCGTTATGGTTTCACCGAACAATACTGTTGATATCAGAATCGCTACTCCCGAAGACATCCGACCCCTGAAGAAAATAGCAGGAACTCTCTTCCGGACCAGTCGTTTTTATCATGACCCTTTTTTTTCAAAGAGTGAGGCAAAGAATCTTTACCAGACATGGATAGAAAATTCAATAACAGGCAGTGCTGCAGATATCGTTTTTTGTATTTCCGGCACAGGGTTTATTACCTGCAAAAAAAAGAATAAGTCAACAGGGCAGATTCCACTTATCGGCATAAAGAAAGACTTTCAAGGCAAAGGAATGGGAAAAGCGCTGATAATCACAGCCTTACAGTGGTTCTCAAAACAGCAGATAAAGTCTATTACAGTCAGGACGCAGTTCTATAATATAGGAGCCATAAATTTCTACCGTAAACTGGGGTTTTCGATCAAAGAGTATGATATTATCTTTGCAAAAATATTATAATGGCTCTTCGCGTAATCGAGTCGGTCAATTTATATCTCCTTGAGCATGCAAGTAAGGATTTTCAAACGGAGATAGGAGTCTAGTCAATAGGTGTGTAAAAAGCATTTAAGCGGCCATCCTTTCAAACACCTTTGTTTCATGCTTTGCTGCACCATCGACAAACATCTTTCCTTTATAAACATCAGACAATAACCAGTATCCTTTTAAGGTGTGGAAGTTCTTCTCCGCCACCTGAAGGAGTTTCCAAATCATTGCCGTTGCGTTCTGTACTTTCTTAAACCGCTTTGCAGCATCGGTCCTCAGCCTTACCGAGCTGAACGGGGATTCCACCACGTTCGTTGTCCGAATATGTGTCCAGTGTTCCTTCGGGAATGAATAGAAGGTGATCATCCGATCCCAATCAGAGAGGAGCTTTTCTGTTGCCTTCGGATAATCCTTCCGGAAGCGGTCAATGAACCTCCCCGCCGCAAAGACAGCGGGGTATCCCGGGAAAACTCTTCATATGTGCTCAAATCTTAAATAGTTTTAGCTGCCCTGTCCGTCGCTCTACTTCGGACTTGTCCAAATGCTGATTTCTGATGTATCGCCTAATGGTCTCTTCATTTGTTGCATCTCCCACTGTCCCTATGTACTTGCCATCACTCCAAAACTCTCCTCCCCATAATTCTTCTTCCCTCAGATTGGGAAATCGACTGAATACTTGTTTTGCTGTTATCGACTTTATCACTTGCAATAGCTGACTTGGACTATACTAAGGTTTGGCACCACAAAAAATATGTATATGGTCCCCATCAAAACCAAGCTCGTCAATTATTATGTTGTACCTCTCATTGATGCCTTTCATTGTCTCCCGGATACATCCTTCAACTTCCTGCTTCAACAATGTCTTGCGATACTTAACCGCTGTCACAAAATGATACCTGATCTTATAAACAGTATGTGATCGCTTGCCCAATTCCATACTGCCATCATTACAATCCCCCAACCCCTCTTTTAAAAAGGGGGGCCATGGTGTCCCCACAACAAAGACTGTGGGGTATTGAAAATTTAAATCAATGCACGCAGGGAAGAAAGTAAATACTATTCCCCCCCAATCTTGATTTTCTTTGCTGATTTATTATTACCGTCGTGTACGTAAATAACGGCAACCACATCGCCTTTCTCTAAATCATACAATGTTTTTATTTCGTCATCCTTCATCACAGAGGTGCCTTGATCAAAAACAAAACTGCTCTCAACATCCTCACCATTTACTTTGTGCTCAATCGTTATTATCATCGTTTGCAAATCTATGGAACTAATCATTCCATTTACCTGCCGTGCAACTTTTATGCTACCGCTGTATTTTCCGAGATTCCCAGCCGAAACGCTTCCCACTATATACAAAAACAAAAAACCTATTGAAATTATTCCTACTACTTTTTTCATTTCAGTACCTCCTTTTTATATAATATTATAAAATATCTATGATAACTTTATGCAAGTATTCTAAAAAATCGTTTCCGAATTCCTTTTAGATTTTAAGAGCTTGTCTAGAAAAAACAGCTTTCCCCACAGCATTAGTTCAACTATGTCGAAGGAATCAATAATCAGGTGTCTTATATTTTAGCACCCACTCAGTTCTCTATAATAGGGGGGGATAGCAAGGGTATTATTTTGGGATTGTACAAAACAGGTGAACTTCGTCAGGAGGGAGAAAATTGTAATTGTTTTGCGGTTTTTATGAATGAGATTACCCCGCCCGATAAAGTCGGGACCTGTAACAGCTGCTTATAGAGAGGGTATTTCTGGTGTCAAAACGGTTCTTTGGCGTGCCAAGTTTTTCAATTATGCTATAGCTGATGGGATTTATAATCTCCTGTTCCCTGATAAGACATCCTTGCGTAGATTATCGCCCGATGGAATGGACAATTTCCAGCTCCTCTTTGAGTTCGGTTAAAAACTCAGGAAACTCCAAATTATTAATGTTAGACTTTTGTTATTTTGTAACTATATAATAGAAAAAGATAAGGTAAGAATATACAGTCGTAAGTTATATTTTACAACAGGTTATACACCTAAAAAACAGCGCGAAATGTAAAGGAGAGAAACAAAATGGCACAGGCGCAATTTGGGAATACGGTAAAAGTGCATTATACGGTCAGATTGGATGATGGTACTGTCGTAGACAGCACCAAAGATCATGAGCCATTTACTTTTACGATAGGTGTGGGCGCAGCAATTGCAGGTTTTGAAAAGGAGATAATGAACATGGGCCCCGGCGAGTCCAAGACCGTCAAGGTTGGGGTTGAAGAAGCATACGGTCCTTATTATAAGGAGTTAATAAAAGAAGTGGACCGCTCTGAGTTCCCAGACAACTTTGAATTTGAGGTTGGACAAAAATATGAACTCCCACGCGGAGACGGTCAATCAGATTTAGTTGTGGTACTGCAGGTCACCGAAGAAATGGTAATATTGGACACAAACCATCCTCTAGCGGGAAAAGACCTAACTATAGATATTCAACTCATGGAAATCCTCTAAGACATTCATTCCAATGCTTGACGGCGGTTGTGCCATTTGAATGTTTCGGACTGCATATCAATTCTTCATGAAATACAAGATCATGTCCTGAACAAAGGACATGCCAAAATTACTATAGCCGGCTTTCTTGCTTGTATCTGATGAAAATATACCATGGAATTACCTGCAGCCTTTTAGAAATAATTGATATAATTTTTGCAGAAAGTAAAAATCAGAAAATCGACCATGATAAAAATTAAAAAAAAACATATAAAGGCAATAAGTGATGCATTGGAAATGGCACATAGATATAGTCAGGAGGAAAATTTAGAGGAATCTGAATATATTTATAGAAAGATTCTGAGAGAACAGCCTAATGACTCACAGGGATGTGTCGGCCTTGCTTTTGTTCTCCATAAAAAAGGCTGGATCGATGAAGCATTAAGATATTACCAGAAAGCCCTGATGCTAAATCCTAAGCTTGCTGATGCAGTATATAATTTAGGAAACATATTTCAGCAGAAAGGCAGGCTTGATGAAGCAATACGGTATTACGAGAGAGCCATAAAACTTGATCCGCATAATGCTTTGGCATACAATAACTTGGGCAGTGTCCTCCAGCAAAAAGGACAGTTCGATGAAGCAATAGTGTTTTATCAAAAAGCCATTACCCATAATCAAGGTCTTTTGAGTGCATACAACAACCTTGGACTTGCTTTCCATGAGAAGGGGCTATTTCAGGAGGCCATGGAATGCCATAAAAAAGCATTGTCCCTTAACCCAGATCATCCGACTGTGCATTTCAACATTGCAGGATCGCTCTTGTTGCACGGTGATTTTCAGGAAGGGTGGAAAGAATATGAGTGGCGGAAGAAAATGCACGGGTATAAAGGCTGCCGATTTATACAGCCTTTATGGGATGGTTCCGATGTCCAGGGGCATACAATAATGCTTTACAGTGAAAAGGGTTACGAAGGATTTGGAGATACTATCCAGTTTATCCGTTATGCAACTCTCATTGCAAAACGCGGTGTGAAGGTTTTTGCTGAATGCCAGAGGGAATTAAAGTCCCTGCTAAGGAGCGTAGAAGGTGTTGAGCAGGTTTTCTCAAAAGATGAGACGCTGCCGGAGTTTGATTTGACCTGTCCGTACCTAAGTTTGCCTTTTGTGTTTGGCACAACGGTAGAAATCATTCCGTCAAAAACACCATACATAATGACAAACCCCGTCCTTATTCAAAACTGGAGAGACAAAATACAAAGGGACAATTCAGAACTCAAAATAGGGTTGGTATGGGCGGGGGACTTGAGACATCCGAGATCCCGATACCGGTCATGTGAGCTTGCAGCTTTCTCTCCTCTTTCTCAAATTAGCGACATTTCTGTATACAGTCTGCAAAAAGGAGAAGCCTCTAAAGAAGCCAGCAATCCTCCGGAAGGCTTGAAGTTTTTTGATTATACTGAAGATTTTACCGATTTCTCCGATGCCGCTGCATTAATCGAGAATCTCGACCTAGTTATTTCGGTGGATACTGCTGGAGCACATCTCGCAGGGGCTCTCGGCAGACCGGTATGGACACTGCTTCCATTTGTGCCAGAGTGGAGATGGCTGTTAGACCGTAAGGATAGTCCCTGGTATCCGACAATGAAGATTTTCCGACAGCCCTATCCCGGAGACTGGAAGAGTGTAATATCATGCATTACAGAGGAACTTAGAAAGAAAGTGAATGAAAAGGCGATTAGTCGGGATGTTCTAGAACATTGACGCAAAGGGGTAATCGGAAGTATTTAAATATATGCAGACTAAACTGCAGTTGCCTTAATGCCCATAATGGAACCGGGAATTTCAAAAAACATAAATATGATAAAAATTAAAAAAAGACTGAGTACAAAAACAACTCAGATAATAGAATTAGCGATGAAATATCAGCAGGCAGGGCATTTACAGGAGGCAGAAGACATTTACAGGAAAATATTACAAGAACAGCCGAATAATTTCCAGCTTTACTCTAATATGGGTTTTATCCTCCAAACAAAAGGAAGAATCGATGAGGCTATAACGTATTATCTAAAAGCCTTGGAGCGAAACCCGCATGACGCAATTGTATATTATAATATTGGCAATGCTTTTCATGAAAAAGGGGAGATTAAGAGTGCGATAACGAACTACCAAAGATCCATACAACTCAATCCCCTTCCGAAGGCTTATAATAATTTAGGAAGCGCCTTTGTACAGATGGGACAATTTGATGAAGCGATAACAAGTTTTCAAAAGGCAGTACAGAGCAATCCGCACTATGTTCATGCCTATTACAATCTCGGGACTGCATTAAGGGAACAAAGCAAACCCGATGAGGCGATCGCAGCTTATGATGAGGCTATTCGTATTGATCCGAACAACATGGCTGCACACTTGGCGCGATGCATTTCGCAACTGCCGCTTATTTATTCGGATCAAGCGAGCATTAAAATTTATCGTAATCGATATTCCTTGGAGCTGCAGAATCTGGTGGATGCAATAGACCTTAAGAATCCGCAGCATATTGAAGCGGCGGCGATGGCAATCGGAAGCCAGCAGCCTTTCTATCTCGCATATCAAGGGTGTAACGACCGGGATCTCCAGTATCGCTACGGCAACTTGGTATGCAGAATCATGGCGTCAAGGTATCCGCAATTTTCAGCCCGTCCTGCAATGCCGCATCGTTCGGAAGGAGAAACACTGAAGGTTGGAATAGTCTCCGGTTTTTTCTATCGCCATTCAGTCTGGAAAGTTATTGTGAAGGGATGGATGGAAAACCTAGATAGAAATCGATTCAGTCTCCTCGGTTATTATACGGGGAAGACCAAGGATGATGAAACCGAAGCTGCCAGGAAATATTGCACCAGGTTTGTTGAAGGCGTCTCCTCATTTGAGAAACTCGCTGGGATTATCCGGGGTGATCATCTTCATCTCTTGATCTATCCTGAAATCGGCATGGACTCTATGACAGTGAAGCTTGCGTCATTATGGCTTGCGCCGATCCAGTGTGTCTCATGGGGGCATCCTGAAACTTCTGGTCTTCCGACGATAGACTACTTCATCAGCGGCGAGTTATTGGAGCCTCCTGAAGCTGATAGTCATTACACCGAGAATCTCATTCGTTTGCCGAATTTGTCTATTTACTACTCACCGCAGGTGAAATCTTCGACGAAAGTGGACAGGGACATATTCGGTTTGCGACACGGTGACGTTATTTATCAGTGTTGTCAATCACCTTTCAAATTCCTTCCACAATATGATGAAGTGTACCCGCGTATTGCCCGTGAAGTTGGCAATTGTCAGTTTTTGTTCATTACGTTGAATAGTTCTGTTGCAGAACAATTCCGCCTTCGAATTGACCATGTTTTTGAACGGTTTCATCTGAACGCCGACGAGTTTGTAGTATGGTTGCCATATCTTGATCAGGCAAGATATGAGGCACTTAACAGGATATGCGATGTTTTCCTTGACCCGATAGAATGGTCCGGATGCACTTCGACCTTGGAAGCGATTGATTGCAATCTCCCGGTCGTAGTACTCCCAGGTTCATTAATGCGCGGAAGAGAAAGCGGAGCTATTTTAACCATGATGGGAGTGCAAGAGACTATTGCGCACACCGTAGATGAATATATTGAGATTGCCATAAAACTGGGGAATGACCGCGATTGGCGAAAAAATATATCGTCAAGAATTGAAAATACCAAACATCGTATTTACGGAGACAAAGCCTGTATTAAGGCCTTGGAAACGTTTATGAATAAGATTGTGAAGGAGCAATTGTAGCTGCATAAAAATTGACAGTACACCGGATCAATTGATAATTAATATCACTAGTGTCCGGTTAAGAATTGAATAGATTCAACTGGTTTTGGTTTTCCATAATATTTAATCGCTCTTCCATAGTCTGAAGGGCTTGCTGTAAAGGTATTTTCTCGAAAAGAGTGATAGACAAAATCTGTAGCAA
>JAKLQR010000297.1 GCA_022013235.1 Thermodesulfovibrionales bacterium
CAAAATAATTTTTGTGGGATTATAGGCTAAAAACCCTTTCTTACATTTTTTCAAATCGAAAAATATTGTTTTGTTCATTTATTTGTTATACTTCAATAGGTTATCTGATTCCTTAAAATCGATAACCGGACAGTAGTGATTCAGGCTATGAATTCATTGTGAGGAGAGAGATGAAAAAACCAGAGAAAAAGATCCCCGTTACGGTCATCAAAGGGAGTGTGTCTGTCCCTGACAGATTGCGTACCCTCAACAGAAAAGAACGGCATGCTGTTCTTGCAACTGATGCTCAGGGACAGCCGTATACTTCTCTCGTTGCCTATGCGCTGACTCCGGATGGGCAAGGCGTCCTGTTCGCTACCCCGAGATCTACGCGGAAATACAAAAATGTTATCGCCAACAACAGGGTTTCGCTTCTTATCGATACACGGTCAAATACAGACAGGGGGTATATGCAGTCGGAATCTCTCACGATGCTTGGGGAAGCTCATCCGGTCAGAAAAGGGGCGAAGTGGATCAGCCTTGCAGAAATATTAATCAAGAAACATCCAAGATTAGCTGAATTCGTCCGTTCTCCGGAAACCGCGTTGATATATGTAGAGATGATGCATTGTGTCCATGTAACACAATTCCAGACAGTCTCGGAATGGCATAAAGAGACAAGTCGGTCATAATAAGTTTTATGCCAATTCCATAGAAGTCCGGGAGAGAGTATTTTCGCTCATTCTCGTCCCTCGCTCTACTCGGGACTCCGAGGCTTTTGCCTCTTTATCTTATATTGATTATGATGTATTTGACTATCGGCAAAAAAATCCGCTTAAACACTCTCTCCCGGACTTCTCTCTACTTGTTTTTCTTCTGCATCTCCTGTGCGAGCCTCTGCAGGACATCCTGAACAGGTATCGGGTCTCTTCCGGTCACTTCGTTGAAGCGGTTGCGGGAGGGAACTGTATTGGTCTTCAGCCCCTCGGCGAGTGCAACACCCACACTGTTCGGCACCCCGGTTATCAGTTGAATCCAGAGTGAGGAAAAGTGAATTGGAAAGAAGGGTACAGGGATAATGATATTCCTGACCCCCCGTATCGCCTTACCGCAGAAGGAGAGAAGGTCACGGTACCGGACGATATCAGAGCCTATCTCAAAAATTTCGTGTCCTCTTATTTCCCTTTGCACAAGGGCTACCAGACAGCTTGCGGCATCCGTCAGCGCGATAGGCGCACAGAGGGAATTCAGCCACCGCGGGGTTATCATCACGGGAAGTCGCTTGGCGAGAAAATATACGATGAGATAGGACACGCTGCATGTCTCAAGCAGGATGCTTGCCCGGACTTCGGCTACAGGGATGCCATGTGAAGCAAGGGCCTGTCCTGTTTTCATCCTGCTCGTGAGGTGCGGTGATGCTTCCTTGCCTTCAGGAACAATCCCTCCCAGGTAAACAATTTTTTTAACCCCTGCCTTCTTTGCTGCAGTGCCTGCCGCGTTTGCCAGTTGTATGTCGAGTTCTTCGAAATTCTTCGCGCCGAGGGAATGAATCAGGTAGATGAGAACATCGGCACCCCCGAGGAATTGCCCGGCACTCGACAAATCAAGCAGGTTCACCTGTTTCCAGACAAGACGGTCATCGTGGATATCAGAGGCAATCTCTTCCTGCATGCGATAAGAAGCGGTGACGCTATACTCAGGCGTTTCAAGCAGCGTTTTGATAAGATTGCGGCCCACACATCCCGGAGCGCCCAGTATCGCAATATTCATAATTCAAATATACCAAATAGGAGAAAATTTATGAATTATCCGGGGTAAGGGAGACGGCTCGATTTCCGAATCGAAATCACGGGTAACCTCGATGAGACCGGAGACGGAGCGGAGGTCTCAGCTTTTAATACTTCTCTCACATTCAAGTCAAAAAAAGATTTGCATAGAAACAGAGGGAGGTTAGTTCGATTCGGAAATTAAGCCGTCTCCCTTAGTTTGAATATTTTGGACAGCAATGAACAAAAATAAGCATCTAACCCATAGTATTCATAAATTCCCGGATGAAGACGACGGATTCAGTATTTTTGCTCATTCTCGTCCCGAAAGCGTTCGGGACTCCGAGGGATCCCGATAAGAATCGGGATAAATCCGCAAAATACTGAATCCGCCGTCTTCTATGATCAGTTTATGAATAATCCGAGCTAATACAGCACATTACTTTGGAAGAGTTTTGCGATAAGATTTTTATGGTAGGAATAAGTGAATATCTTTTTCCGCTCCATCAGCTGATAATACTCATGGACTGAAATGCCTTTCTCGAACGTCCTGAGAATGAATATGAGCAGTTTAGGTTGCTTCGTTACACTCGCAATCACAACCTCTCTCGCTGGACTCACATTCTACTTCGCTTCCCATTTCAGTTTCTCGATCAGCTTCGTGAAGGAAAACTCGTATCGTTCTTCATGTTCTGCAAGGAATTCCGACAACCTGGCCTGCACGGCTTCGTCAACCGACACCGCGGGCTGAAATGTCATTCTCCCGTCGGGAGTCTTGACCGGTTTCATGCGCAGTTGAGGATTGCTCTCGATCGCTTCCCGTAATTGCTCCGATGCCTGTTCTTTCCCTTCCTGATACTCTTTCTGAATTCCCGCAATCGAGTCCAGGACCTGCTCCATAACAGAAACCCGCTGCTGCTCCTTCAGGCTCTCTATCGCGAGGATGCCGTCTTTTCTTTTGAGAAACTCTTCCTGAATCATGTTCAATCCGAGTGAATTGATGAGACTCATCTGTGTCTCGCGAAGTGATTCGGGCTTGCTCCCTTTCATCTTCTTCCACAATCCGTCCCGGTCCAGATCGTCTTTATAGTACTCGCTCAGGATAGTCTTTATCTTTTCCTGTTCTTTCAGCTGCTCCTTTTCTTCCGCTGTCATTTCACCTATTGCAGCAGCCCGTTCCATCGCCTTTTCAAACGCACTCTTTACTTTTTCCATACTGTCAGCCTCCGTTATTTCCTGCTATCTTTTTCTCCATCTCACTATTTACTGTCTCATTTTTTCTCTGCTTCGCCGATTATCCCGGCAATCTTGTCTACCATCAGGGCCACAGCTTTTTCCCCTTTCTCCACCGAAGCCTTTTTAGGGTTGCCCCATACGCCTCCGGGCCAGTATTTCACCTTGTCTCTCACGGTAAACGGTTTCGGGATCTTCGGGTATTCTTCCGGCGATCTCCCTTTGACCAGTTCAGGAGCAAGGAAAAGCATCATCGAAGTTTCCAGTTCACCTGCATGGGAATCGTTCGGTGTTTCTGCAATCCCTGAAAGCTCTTTCCAGAGCACATCATACGGTGACAGGACAGCTATTTTGATCCCTTTATAGGTATAGATCAGTTCTTCCGCCGTCTCTTTCATGGCAGATATATGGAGGCTTCCTCCGTGGCCTGAAATAAGAAGGAAATTCCTCAACCCCTTTTTATATGCCTCGGTTATGAGATCATGCGACAGCCTTCTCAGGGTTTCCGGTGAAATGCTGATTGTGCCCGGATGGTCCCTTGTGGTAGTACAGACTCCGTAATACACAAGAGGAGCGAGGAAAAACTTCTTTTTCTTTTCGACGCGCTTCAGGATTTCCTGTATGATCAATGCATCAGTATTCAAAGGCAGATGCCTTCCGTGCTCCTCGATAGTGCCGAATGGAAATACAATCGTCTTTGTTTTCCTGAGATACTGCCTGAATTCTTGCATCGTAATATTTTCCAGAATATACATACCACCCCTCCGGTAACGGCTTTACTCAACATTTTACAAAGAGACAGGAAAAAATTGAAACCTCTATTTCAGAACAGCCGCGATACCTGCTTCATATATGCAGGTATGCCCTGTGGTTCCGCCAGCGGATATCGACAGGAGTCTCAAAAAAATCCGAAAGGTTTCTTCTTGTCAGGACTTCTCCGGTTTTGCCCTGTGAATGGATACGTCCCCGACGCAATAACAGGGTATGCGTAAAAACAGGGAGTATCTCTTCAATACGATGCGACACGTAAATCAACGTGGGAGCGGAAGCCCCCCTGTTCATGAGTTCTATCAGGGACAAAATTCTCTCTCTTGCAATAACATCCAGTCCTTCACAGGGTTCGTCCATAACAAGCAAGCGGGCTGAACCGGCGAGGGCACGTGCGATCAGCACCTTCTGCTTTTCGCCCTGCGACAAAGTCCAGTAAGGCAGCTGTGCGACAGGAGAACATTTGAACCGTCTCAGCAAACGGTCCGCATTTTCGATGTCCTTTGCCTTTGGTTTCTCATAAAGCCCGATTGTGGCCGATCTTCCGCTCAGGACAATCTCTTCCGCGGTCTCTCCGGCATAGAATTTTTCCTGGAGGGAAGAACTGATCCACCCGATCTTTTTCCGCAATTCACGGATATCATACTTTCCGAACTCTCTGCCGAGCACACTCACCTCTCCCTTCGAAGGCCAGAGATATCCGTTCACAATATTCAGGAGCGTAGTCTTTCCCGATCCGTTTAACCCGACAAGGGCCCAGTGTTCACCCTTCTTTACGGTCCAGTCGATATCCCGCAGGATATCCCTGCCCCCGTTTCTCCAGGAGACATTGTGCATATGAATAATGAGGTCTTTTGTCTTCATTTCAGGAAAAATACAATCTTCATATTGTAGCAAGAAGTTATATGGTTTGATTAAGGGTTGGCCAAGAGGCACAGGATATTGTTTTGTCTGCCGGAGTGTGGTTTAGACATTCTCTTGTTCTAAATAATATATTGAATTAACACACATTGTGTGGTAATATAAATTAATGGCAATAATTACCAGAAAGATAGGCAATAAGGAATATGCATACCTTATTCTCAGGGAAGGGGAAAAAGTGATCCATAAGTATCTCGGTTCGCTGAAGAACCCACAGGTAACCAGGTTGATGGATACGCAAAAAGAAAGCTCATCAATCCCAGCGCGCCTTCACTCTCTCTTCTGGGATACGAGCCTTGAGAAAATACACATGAAACGAAATGCCAGGTACATAATAGAAAGACTGCTCGAGTTTGGGGATATGTATGCGCTGGAATGGCTGCAAAGGGTTTACCCTACCAGGACGATTATTGATGTGATATTTTTAAGCAGAAACATTACAGATAAATCCAGAAACTTCTGGATGCTCTGGTTCGGGGTTGCTGATGCATAAAGAATGTCTTTCCGGAAAAGGCTGGCAGGTACTGAAGAGCCTGAAAAACATGGTGGAGAAATATCACGCGAGGATGGCCGGGGGCACCGGCCTCGCACTCCTGCTCGGACACAGAATATCCCTGGACCTTGATTTCTTTACTCATGACGATTTCAGGACAGAATCCGTTATTGCATCAATACGGAAGACAGGCTATCCCTTCAGCATTATGGCAGAGGGAGAAGGATACATCGTCTTCGATATAGACGGAATAAAGGTATCTCTATTCCATTATGAGTATCCCTTTCTGGAGCAGCCCGTTGTGTTTCAGGGCATATTGATCGCAGGCATCCTTGATATAGCCTCCATGAAGGTGATCGCGATCAACCAGAGAGGGACAAAAAGAGACTTTATCGACCTGTTCTTTCTTTTACAGAATATACCATTTCATAAGGTGGCTGACCATATGGTGAAAAGGTTCGGACCCGAGAGGATAAATCCGGTACATATAGGAAAATCCCTGGTATTTTTTTCAGATGCTGAATCAAACCCGGACCCTGTGTATTTGAAAAACAAGGAAGTGAAATGGAGTCAGGTGAAAAAATTCTTCACACAGCATGTCAAACAGTTTGTCTTTGATCTTGATTCAGCGGTCAAAGAGCATAAAAATCTAATAGGTTAGCGATATTAATGGGTCATGTGGGGTCAGACTTGTTTATTGCGAATTGACTTGTCACTCAACATATTTAAAGCACGATCCAGGTCCGCGTTAAAGGTTTCTCCTCCTTGTAAATATCTGGCGATAACCGATGGATCTTTTTCTAGAAAGAAAGCTATTTCTTTGCCTTTATAACTAAATTCTCTTGCTGCAAGACTTGCCAGTCTCCTCACTGTCAATATCTCCCTATTCTTGCTTTTTCCCCGAAGTTGCTTAAGGGTTATTCCTCTCATCCTTCCGATTGTTTCCGCTATTTCCTTTAGACTGTACTCATGATGCTTTCTCTTGTTTTCAATTCTCTCCTCTATCTTCTCCATCACTGTATCTACAAACTTCTCTTCCCCGAGTATTCTCTGGCTGACTGTTTTGTATATCTCTTCTTTCTTAACCGCTAGACCTTCATCCATGTATGCCCTGTACAGTTTCCTCGCCTGTGCTTTCTCTTCTGAAAACATCCGCAATACCTGGTCTGTAGCAACTATATCGTCCTTTTTTTGCTTGTCATAACTCTGATGGCTGCTCCATAGGTATTCCCCTGGTGTCTTCGCTATTTTTGCCCTCACCGGATTTAGATGAATATATTTGATCAATGAAAGTAAATATGCATCCTTATCGCAGAGTATCGCTTTATACCTGCCCTGAAATAAATGCCCTACCGTTTTGTATTTCCTGTTGAAATACATCGTGTAACTCTGGTTTATCCCCTGAAGTATTTTCGAAAGTGGTATTGTGCGGGTCTCTATTAAAAGATGCACATGATTGCTCATCAATACATATGCATAGAGTGAATATTTATTCCGTTCCTTATAAAAAGCAAGAAGGCTGATATATTTCTGAAAATCATCGTCCCCTTTGAACACTCTCTGTCGTTGATTCCCACGGGTGATGACATGATAAAATGCCCCCTCATACTCTATCCTCGGTTTCCTCGCCATGCAGAACTATATCATGCCATCCCTATTAATTGCAATAAACATGTCTGACCCCACACCTCTTTCTCTACTTTTGGTAGGGGGCACTCAGGGTCAGGCTTGTGGTTATGCATTTAGCATGAAGCGGAGAGCCTGTCACGGGCTTCCTCTATCAATGCAAGTTCAGTGACAGGCTCGATATCTCAATCAAAATGCATCTTCCCTTTCTCTCCTTTCCGATACCACCAGCCAGCCGTCCCATTCCTTCGATATCGGTAACATGTCCAGTTTAATGGATTTCTTATCGCCCTTGTCGATCAATGTTCCTATGCGCTCCCATCGTGCCTTTCCATTCGTTTCAGACTTTTTCCATAGCAAATCGTAAAGCTTCATCTTTCTCCACCTTTCTCAAACAAGACGTTTGCTTATACATAAACTTGACAAAATATGGTTTTTGTAATATTATTCACATCATGAATGATTTTCATTCAAGCAGAGAATTATTTTACAAGAAGCGGTGGATAACCCCGCAGGTTAAGGCTGCAATCAAGAGCTTTCCGGTCGTGGTGATTACAGGGGCCAGGCAGGTAGGGAAAAGCACTCTTTTACAGAATGAATTCAGAGACTTCAAATATGTGAGCCTTGATGATTTTTCCACATTGCAGCAGGCCCGGACCGATCCGGCGTCGTTATGGACCGACACGGACCGTGTCATCATCGATGAAGCGCAGAAGGCGCCTGAGCTTTTTGCATCGATAAAGATGACTGTTGACGCAGCAAAAGGGAAAAAGCGGTTTATTCTGTCCGGTTCCTGAAATATACTCCTCATGAAACGGATCAGCGAGACTCTTGCCGGCAGGGCGGTCTATTTTGAAATGTATCCAATGACCTACAGTGAAATGGAAAACAAAACAGAATCTCCGCAACGATTTTTTGATCTCTGGAACCCTGCATTCAAGATCGAAGAGTCGCGGTTGCCTCTTCTCGACCCTGTGCCTGTCATGCTGAAAGGGTTTATGCCCTCGCTTCTCACACTGACGGAAAGGCGGGATGTCCTCCTCTGGTGGGAAGGGTATGTCAGGACCTATCTTGAAAGAGACGTGAGGGAACTGACCCAGCTTGAATCGCTCATAGACTTTAAACGGGTCCTTGATTCGATCGCGGCAAGGACAGGGAATGTCCTGAACCAGACTGAGGTTTCGAGGGATACAGGCGTAAGCCAGCCGACTGTTCACAGGTATCTGAAACTCCTTGAGGTCTCAAACATTATAAGCAGGACGCCTTCGTATTACACGAGCAGGACCAAAAGGATTACCAAAGCGCCGAAATTGTTTTTCATCGATCCCGGATTGAGTATTTACCTTTCAGGATATTATGACGAGGAATCCCTGAGAAACGCACGGGAACTGGGCAGTTTCTTTGAGACTATGGTCCATATGCATATAAAAATTGCTTCTGAACTTATGGCGCCGAAGGCAAAGGTGTTCTACTGGAGAACCACAAACGGGAAAGAGGTTGATTTCGTGGTGGAGCACGGGAAAAAATTACTGGCGTTTGAAGTAAAACTGACACAGAACCCTTTATTCAGTGATATAAAAAATCTCCTGACATTCATCGGGGCATACCCGCACACAGAGAGGGCATTGTTACTGCATTCGGGCGAATCTGTCAGATGGCTTCACACAAAAGTGCTGGCAGTTCCATGGTGGTGGTTATGGGAATAATAAATCCAAAATGTGTCTAAAACACTCCCCTATCCAGAGTCCTGTATTGAATCGCCTCTGAGATATGGTGGGAGTGGATGTCCTCTGACGCATCGAGGTCTGCAATGGTGCGCGACAGTTTCAGTATCCTCGTATATGCCCGCGCCGAAAGGCCGAGTTTCTGCATGGCGGTATCGAGCAGCGCTTGGGCATCCTGACGGAGTGAGCAGTATTTTTTGATATGCCTCGTCTTCATCTGTCCGTTTGCATAGATCCTTTTGTCATTCTGAAACCGTTCAAGCTGGATATCCCGTGCAGCAACAACCCGCTTCCGTATATCTGCCGACTTCTCGCCTGCATACTCATTTGACAACTCTTTGTACGGAACAGCAGGGACCTCTATGTGGATATCGATGCGGTCGAGCAGGGGGCCTGAGACCCTGTGGCGGTACCGGTGAATCTGTCCGTGCGTGCAGGTGCACTGATGCCGGTTATCTCCAAAGTACCCGCACGGGCAGGGGTTCATGGCTGCAAGGAGCATGAAGGACGCCGGATAGGTGATAGAGGCTACCGCACGGGATACGGTGACCTCTTCATTTTCGAGCGGTTGCCGCAAAACTTCGAGCACATTCCGCTTGAATTCCGGCAACTCATCCAGAAAAAGCACCCCGTGATGCGCGATGCTGACTTCACCGGGCTTCGGTACCTGTCCCCCGCCAATCAATGCGACGTCCGAGATTGTATGGTGCGGGGCACGGAATGGCCTGATTGCAAGAAGCGGCCTCCCGTCCCTCAGCAGTCCGGCAACACTGTGTATCCGCGTTGTCTCAAGGGCCTCGTCAAAGGTCATGCCGGGAAGTATTGTCGGGAGTCTTCTCGCAAGCATGGTCTTCCCTGAACCCGGCGGCCCGATCATCAGCACGTTATGTCCTCCTGCTGCAGCAACCTCAAACGCCCGTTTGGCATGCTCCTGTCCTTTGACCTCGCTAAAGTCATCCTCATACACCGAATTCTCTTCCAGGGCCTTGTGCACATCGAGTTGAAAAGGTTTCCTTTTATTATAGTCAATCAGGAATGCGGTAATTTCGGGGAGGCTTCTCATGCCGAACACGGGCAGACCACGAAGCACGGTTGC
>JAKLQR010000298.1 GCA_022013235.1 Thermodesulfovibrionales bacterium
GCCTCGGAAAGCTCTTTATGGTATACCTCAACCTTGCTTCTGAATTCCGGGGTGTCGCCCAGTTCAGGTTCCGAGCCTCTTCTCAGGTTGCCGAGATTTTTGCTGAGCAGGGGAATTATACTGTCATGCTCAATATTGCCCGCGCAGGATATTACGGTATCCTTCGTCCCGTAGTATTTTCGTATGTGAGACAGCAGGTCTTCCCTGGTAAAGGATTTTATGGTCTCCCGGCGCCCGAGTACCGACTGTCCAAGACCTGTAGATCCCCAGATGGTCTGATTGGAAAGGTCATGGATATAATCGTCAGGCGTGTCCTCCACCATTTTGATTTCTTCTTTGATCACAGTCTTTTCTTTTTCGATATCTTCCTCCGGGAACGTTGAGTTGAGAAAAATATCAGACAGCAATTCAAGCCCCTGTTCGAGGTATTCATCGAGCATCTTTATATAGAATGTCGTGTTCTCCCGCGAGGTAAAGGCATTCAATTCTCCTCCAAGGGAATCGATTTCAAAGGAAATGTCCTTTGCCGACCGTTTTTTTGTCCCTTTAAAAAACATGTGTTCGAGAAAATGAGATATGCCGTTCTTTTCCACCTGTTCGCTCCTCGAACCTACTTTTACCCATATGCCGATAACTACTGACCGCATATTCTTGAGCGACTCCATGACTACCGGCAGTCCGTTTTCCAGATATTCTTTTTTAAACATATTTTTTCATAATGACACGGTTTATTCCGTTTGTCACTACCCCTAAGGTTACCATAGGAAGGAATACACTAAAAAAGGGGATATTCACGCTTCATCCCCTTTCATTTTCCTCCCAGGCAATCCTATCTTTATTTTTTTCTTATGGTTTCGCTTTTCCCGGTATCTTTTTCCCGGAGCGCTTCTTTTCTCGAAAGCCTTATCCTGCCCATCTTGTCTATCTCAATGACCTTGACAAGAACCTCATCGCCTTCATTGATCTCATCGGTGACATTTGCGATCCTGTTCTCGGAGATCTGGGAGATATGCAGCAATCCTTCGGTCCCTGTAAGAATTTCCACAAAAGCGCCGAAATCCATAATCCGTTTGACCTTGCCAAGATATATCCTGCCGAGTTCAGCTTCTGCGGTAATGCTGTTAATGATATCTATCGCCTTTTGCGCTGATTCACCGTCAGGGGAAGCGATGCTGATAATACCGCTGTCTTCTATATTTATTTTGACGCCTGTCTGTTCCACGATTCCCCTGATGACCTTTCCTCCGGTACCGATTACATCACGGATCTTGTCCTGTTTGATCTGCAGGGTAAATATCCTCGGAGCATACTTTGCAATGTTTTCTCTCGGCGCGCTGATAGTTTCATTCATTTTCTCGATGATACCGAGCCTGCCCTGTCGTGCCTGGTCAAGCGCCTTCTCCATAATCTCACGGGATATCCCGGCTATTTTTGTATCAAGCTGGAATGCGGTGATGCCCTTTGCAGTTCCCGTTACTTTAAAATCCATATCTCCGAGATGGTCTTCCAGTCCAAGAATATCAGTGAGAATAACTACCTTTTCCTCTTCCTTAATAAGTCCCATGGCAATTCCTGCAACAGGGGATTTTATCGGAACGCCTGCATCCATCAATGCGAGAGTCCCGCCGCATACCGTTGCCATTGATGAGGAGCCGTTCGATTCGAGGATATCGGAAACAATCCTTATCGTATAAGGAAATTCATCCTTCTGGGGGATGACCGCTTTCAATGCTCTTTCTGCAAGCATCCCGTGGCCTATCTCCCTCCTGCCCGGAGACCTCAGGGGTTTTACTTCGCCCACGCTGAACGGGGGGAAATTATAATGGAGCATAAATGTCTTATAGGATTGTCCGTCAAGGGAATCGATCTTCTGCTCATCTTCAGAAGTGCCGAGGGTTACCACCGCGAGACACTGCGTCTCTCCCCGTATAAAAAGCGCGGACCCATGGGCTCTCGGCAGCATTCCTACCTCCCCGCTGATCGTCCTTACCGTGGTGTTTGCCCGCCCGTCGGCCCTTTTATTTTCATTGAGAATCATTCCCCTCACAAGGTTTCTCTCGATGTCATTAAAGACCGCCGCAATATCCATCGTGATGTCTTTTTCGCCGGTGTTTAACTGCTCAATGACATATTTCAGAACCTCGTCAAGGGCCCTCTGACGCATAAGTTTATCTGAGATCGTAATCACATCCTTCATTTTTTCGAGGGAAAGCTCTGTGACAGCGCTTTTCAGGCGCTCATCGGTAACAGGCTCCGTTACCAGACGTTTTTCCCTTCCTGCCAGGGACCTGAATTCATTCTGCACTGCGCAGATGCGTTTTATCTCCTGGTGTGCAATATCAAGCGCTTCAAGGAGTTCAGCCTCTGATATTTCATGGGCCTCGCCTTCCACCATCATCACCGCTTCCTCTGTGCCTGCGACAATAAGGTTCAGGTCACACTCTTCGACCTCCCGCACATCAGGGTTGATTACAAATGATCCCGAAACCCTTCCTATCCGTACAGCGCCTACCGGCGCTTTAAAAGGGATGTCCGAGATGACCATGGCTGCTGATATGCTGATGATACCGAGGATATCCGCGATGTTCTCATCGCCATAGGAGAGCACATTTACAATACCCTGGGTCTCATAATAGAACCCCTTGGGAAAAAGCGGTCTGATCGGCCTGTCGATGAGGCGTGAGGTAAGAATTTCTTTTTCAGTCGGCCTCCCTTCCCTTTTAAAAAACCCGCCGGGGATTTTTCCTGCTGAATATGCCTTCTCCTGATAATCTACCGTGAGGGGGAAAAAATCCAGGCCTTCCTTCGGAACCTTGTCGGATACCGCAGTCGCGAGAACTACTGTATCCCCATATTGTGCTACCACTGCGCCATCTGCCTGTCTTGCCATCTTGCCCGTCTCTATCGTGAGCTTCCTGCCGCGAACTTCAATTTCAACTTTTTTCATTATTTCCTTATTTCTAACCGCTCAATAACCTTTTCATATCGCTCTTTGTCCGATTGTTTCAGGTAATTCAGCAATTTCCTCCTTTGACTTACGAGTTTCAAGAGACCTCTCCGTGAATGGTGGTCCTTTTTGTGTATTTTGAAATGTTCTGTAAGATAAGTGATTCGTGTGCTTAACAGTGCTATTTGTACCTCAGGCGAACCGGTGTCGGTTTCATGAGTCCTGTAGTCGTCAATGATAGACTGTTTCTGTGACTTGTCGATAGCCATAATTCACCACCTTTCGGGAAATAGTAAACTTTACAATACCATAGAACTGTTTCTTCTGTAAAGACAGCGTATACAGTCATTGTTGTCAACGAAGGCTCTCAGAATTTCCGGAGATTCCTTTTTTCTGAAGGAATTTTTTCCGGAATATCTCCCGGCAAAGGGACGTGAAAAATCCCCCTCACCTGCGCTGTAAAGGTAGCAAGGGGGATTTAGTTTTTTTGATTCTCTTAGACCGTAGATTTACTTAAATCCTGTTTTCCCTTCCCTCTGAGAGATGACTGTGCCGCTGCGAGGCGTGCGATGGGAACTCTATACGGAGAACAGCTTACGTAGTCAAGCCCGATTTTGTGGCAGAAGTCTATTGACTTCGGGTCACCGCCATGTTCTCCGCAGATCCCTATCTTCAGATTTTTCCTGACTTTCCTTCCCTTGTCAACACCGATTTTCAGGAGCGCTCCGATCCCTGCCTGATCCAGGGTAATAAACGGATCATTTTCGAGTATGCCCTTTTCAACATAGTAAGGGAGGAATCTGCCTGCATCATCCCGCGACAATCCAAAGGCAGTTTGAGTCAGGTCATTCGTCCCGAACGAAAAGAAGTCTGCATACGCTGCAATTTCATCCGAGGTTATCACAGCCCTCGGGAGTTCAATCATCGTGCCCACTGCATAATGGACTTTCCTCCTATACTCCCTCTGGACCTTCTCTGCAATATTTACCGTAAGTTCTCTCATCATCTGGAGTTCCTTGACGTGACCGACAAGCGGGATCATGATCTCCGGAATCACCCTTATTTTCTTCTTTGACAGTTCACAGACAGCTTCCATGATGGCTTGCACCTGCATTTCGTAGATTTCGGGATAGGTGATACCAAGCCTGCAACCTCGGTGGCCAAGCATGGGATTAAACTCATGGAGGGCCTTATTCCTTGCCCTCAGCTTCTCGAACGGCACATCCATCGATGAGGCTAACGTTTTCAATTCCTGATCAGTATGGGGAAGGAATTCATGGAGCGGAGGGTCAAGGAGCCGGATCGTAACCGGCAGTCCTTTCATGACTTTGAATATCCCGATAAAATCGCTCTTCTGCATCGGCAAGAGTTTTTTTAGGGCTTTTTTCCTTCCCTCGGTGTCATCAGCAAGTATCATCTCTCTTACCGCGCTGATCCTCTCAGGGTCAAAAAACATATGTTCTGTCCTGCAGAGTCCTATGCCTTCCGCGCCGAATCTCCTTGCGACCTCTGAATCATGAGGCGTATCTGCATTGGTTCTCACACCAATCTTTCTGAATTCATCGACCCACTTCATGAAGATGCCGAAATCTGCGGTAAGTTCCGGTGTTATCAGCTGCGCCTTCCCAAGCATCACTTCGCCTGTTGTCCCATTGAGCGTAAGTGAATCCCCTTCTTTCACCACCAAGTCATTGACCGTGAAGTATTTCTGCACCTCATTAATATTTATTGCGCCGCAACCGGCGATACAGCATTTCCCCATACCGCGCGCAACGACTGCAGCATGTGAGGTCATTCCGCCTCGTGCGGTGAGGATTCCCTGTGCCGCATTCATTCCGCCGATATCTTCAGGAGAGGTCTCTGTCCTCACGAGAATGACCTTTTCTCCCTTTTCTGCCGCCCGTTCCGCATCTTCTGCCGTAAATACTACTTTTCCGACAGCCGCGCCCGGAGAAGCCGGGAGGCCTTTCGCAAGAACCTTTACCGGCGCCTTAGGGTCTATTGTCGGGTGGAGCAACTGGTCAAGCTGCTGGGGATCGATTCTGAGAACAGCCGTCTTCTTATCAATGAGCTTTTCCTTCACCATATCTATCGCAATCCTGAGCGCTGCCGCAGCCGTCCTTTTTCCTACCCTCGTCTGTAGCATATAGAGCTTGCCTTCCTGTATCGTAAACTCTATATCAAGCATGTCTCCGTAGTGTCTCTCCAGTTTCTTGTAGATGCCTTCGAGTTCTTTATATGCTTTCGGAAGACGTTTCTTCAACTCCTCTATCTTGAGTGGTGTTCTGATCCCTGCAACGACATCTTCACCCTGGGCATTGATAAGACATTCAGCAAAAAACGCCCTCTTTCCTGTAGAAGGGTCCCTTGTAAATCCAACCCCCGTCCCTGAATTGTCACCGAGATTTCCGTATACCATGGACTGGATGTTGCATGCTGTGCCGAGGTTATCGGGTATTTCGTTCAGTTTCCTGTATTTGACCGCCCTGTCCCCGAACCAGGACCCGAACACTGCGTTGATAGCCTTTTTGAGCTGTTCGATCGGGTCAGTGGGGAATTCTTCTCCGGTTCCTCTCTTATAAATAATCTTGTATTCTTCAACAAGTGCCTGTAAATCTTCCGCATTGATTTCCGTATCGAGCTTTACCCCTTTTCGATCCTTCAATTCCTCGAGGGCATGTTCAAATCTCTGTCTGTCCATGCCCATGACGATGCTGCCGAACATGGTTATCAGCCTTCTGTAGGCGTCATACACAAACCTTTCGTTTCCGGTTTTCCGGATGAGCGCATTTATTGTCGCTTCATTCAGGCCGAGGTTAAGGACAGTATCCATCATCCCGGGCATCGAAAATTTAGCCCCTGACCGTACCGATACCAGGAGGGGGTTGACAGGGTCGCCGAATTTCATGCCCATGGCTTTCTCGACTTTCTTCAGGTTTTCAAGAACCTGCTCCCACATGCCTGGTGGATGTTTCTTCCCCGCCTTAAAAAAAGCATTGCACGCCTCTGTCGTTATCGTAAAACCGGAAGGGACAGGGATATTCAGGTTTGTCATTTCTGCAAGGCCTGCTCCCTTTCCTCCGAGAAGGTCTTTCATGTCGCCTTTTCCATCGGCCTTCCCGCCACCGAAGAAGTAAACGTATTTCTTGCCTACCTTCTTTGCCATCGAATGCCCTCCCGATTCAATTTTTTGCCTTATAGCATACCTTACGGAATGAAGAAATTCAATGCTGACCAGATTCGATATATTTCTTGACAAACACTCGATTATGCAAGACAATAAAATGTAAGAGCGCAAAGCACAAGGGAGGTAATATATGAGAAAAAAAGGCGTTTTTCTAGTAATACTTGCATATTTACTTTGCATAACAGCATCCCTTCAGGCTGCCGGGCATACCCCGGCAAAAGGAGAATCATTTCCGCCGGTGACCCTGCAGAAACCGGAAGGCACCGCAGAACTCGACTACCTTGGATTAAAGGGAACAGGTTCATTTGAGGTATCCGAGATAAAAGCCGATCTGCTCATTATCGAAATCTACAGCATGTACTGCCCGTACTGCCAGAAAGAGGCGCCGATAGTAAACAGACTCTATGAACTGATTTCGAAGGAAAAGAATTTAAAAGAGAAGGTTAAGTTAATCGGCGTTGGCGCAGGGAATACGCCTTTCGAAGTCGAGATTTTCAGAAAACAATACAATATCGGGTTCCCGCTCTTCTCTGATGAATCCTTTGCCATACACAAAAAAATAGGAGAAGTCAGGACACCCTTCTTTTTCGTGTTGAAAATGAAGCCGGATGGCTCCAATACGCTGGTATATTCAAAAGTTGGAAGCATTCAGGACGCCGGGCAGTTTCTTGAAATGATATTGAAAGAATGTGGACTTCGATAGGAGGAAAACGCCATGAAAAATAAACATCTATACGGTCTTTTTTCCTTGTTGTGCCTCTTTGTGCTGCTTCTGTCATTCACTCCCGCATTCGGAGCCTCGGAACAATTCAAAGGCAAGATATTTGACCCCGGAATGTTGAAGCCGGTAGACAGCAAAACCAGCCTGAAAGCAGGTGTGAAAGCCCCTGATTTTTCCTTGCCTTCGCTTTCAGGAAACACTGTCACGCTGAATGAATACAAGGGGAAAAAGATTGTTGTTCTTTCTTTTGTTCCTGCTGCATGGACGCCGGTATGTTCCGATCAATGGCCCGGATACAACCTCCTGAAAGAGATCTTTGACCGGCACAATACGATTTTAATCGGTATTACGGTAGACAATATCCCTACGCTCTATGCATGGACAAGGGAAATGGGTACACTCTGGTTCCC
>JAKLQR010000299.1 GCA_022013235.1 Thermodesulfovibrionales bacterium
ATTTTTACTCCTCATGGTAGGGATTTGAATATCGAACATTCCATTACCTTCAGGGCTACAGTTACGGCGGTGCGGCCAATCAAAAGAGACGTTGTAAAATCCGTCTACATGTATGAAGTTCCATCTGCCACAGAGTGGTCATTCGGAAAGATTGGAACCAAATTTACTCCAAATGTATTTGTGGATATACACAAAACACTGGACCGAAAACTCGAAGCGATGAAGATGTATGAGACGGAACTGAGGGAGTTTCCGCACCCACGCTCAGGGGAGGCTTTGAGGGCCGTGGCGGTGCGGTGGGGAAGCGTAGCGGGTTTTGAAGCGGCTGAGGCGTTTGAATTGTTTAGAGAATTGATATAACGGCGGAGACGTTATGAGCAAACGTATAACGATTAATCAGAGGGAAATAGGAGTTGGTAAACCCGTATATATTATTGCGGAGCTTTCGGCTAATCATAATCGGAGTTTCGAGGAAGCCGTAAAGATCGTCGAAGCTGCCAAGGAGGCTGGTGCTGATGCTGTAAAACTTCAGACCTATACCCCAGATACAATGACTATTGACTGCGATAGAGAAAATTTCCAGATAGGAAAGGGGACTATTTGGGAGGGAAAAAATCTCTATCAACTTTATGCTGAGGCGTACACCCCCTGGGAATGGCAGCCGGATCTTAAGGCGATTGCGAATAGGCTCGACCTGGATTGTTTCTCAACGCCATTTGATGAATCATCCGTTGAGTTTTTGGAGAAGATGGATGTTCCGGCATACAAGCTGGCCTCATTTGAACTTGTGGATCTACCCCTCATACGCAGAATAGCAAGAACCAAAAAGCCAATAATTATGTCAACCGGCATGGCGACTAAAGATGAAATTCAGGAGGCGATTCAAACGGCTCGAGAAAACGGATGTTGTGAGTTAGCGTTGCTCAAGTGTACGAGCGCCTATCCAGCCTCTTTGAAGGAGATGAATCTTAGGACAATCCCGGATATGGTACGGATGTTTGGATTACCAGTTGGTCTTTCGGACCATACGTTAGAAGCTACTGTACCGGTTGCAGCCGTTGCCTTGGGTGCGTGTATTGTGGAAAAACATATAACCCTTTCGCGATCGGTTCAAGGACCGGATAGCGTTTTTTCATTAGAGCCTGATGAGTTCAAGCACATGGTTTGTTCCATCCGAAAAGTTGAAAAAGCGCTGGGTGAGGTTTGCTATGATATCACCGAGGGTGAGGTAGCCAGTAGGGTTTTTCGCAGATCTCTTTTTGTGATCAGAGATATTAGGGCCGGAGAAACATTTACGAACGATAATGTTCGTGTTATTCGTCCTGGAGATGGACTGCACACGAGGCATATTGAATCAATACTTGGACGCACTGCAACTTGTGATTTGGAGAGGGGTGCGCCACTTACATGGGATATGATCGATACAAAGAGAAATTGTAATGAACTCTAGCCAGAAAATTCAAAATCTATTTCCTTTGCTGATTCGGCTCTTTCGGCATATTAGTCGTCGTCGCAAGTGCCAGTTCATTTTGTTGCTTTGTTTGACTCTGGTCAGTTCCCTTGCGGAAGTTGTTAGTCTTGGCTCGGTAGTGCCATTTATCGGGATTATAACTCAGCCAAAAAGAGTGTTTGTTTATCCCGTGTTAGGTGACATTGTTCAAGCGTTGGGTATTACATCGGCAGGGGAATTGGTGTTGCCTTTTACCATTTTATTTGCAACGGCTGCACTGATAGCTGGAGGACTACGTTTATTATTGTTGTGGGTCAGCATTAGTCTTGCGAGGGCTACGGGTGCTGATCTTAGTATTGACGTTTATCGCAGAACGCTTTATCAGCCATACAGTGTGCACGTTGCGCGAAGCAGCAGTGAAATTATTAGTGGAATTACTCAAAAGGTTACTACTGCTACAGGTATGCTGGTATCTTTGGTGACAGTTGCTACTTCAACGTTACTCTTTGTTGGTATTCTGATGACATTGCTTGTTATTGACCCAACCGTGGCTGCTGTAGCGTTGGCTGGTTTTGGATCGGGCTACGGATTTATTGTCTGGAAAACACGTTGTAGGTTGGTACGCAACAGTCACGTTGTTGCGCAAGAACAGACGCAAGTAGTCAAAGCGCTACAAGAAGGGTTGGGTGCTATCCGTGATGTACTTTTGGATGGCACGCAGACTGTTTATTGTGATGTTTATCGTAAGGCCATTCTGAAGTTACAACGAGCCGGGGCAGAAACAACATTTATAAATCAGGCACCACGCTATGCTATGGAGGTTATGGGGATGGTGCTGATTGCCGTCTTTGCGTTGGCTTCGAGTTATCGACTAGGGGGGATGGGAGCGGCACTCCCAGTTTTGGCCGCGTTAGCACTGGGTGCGCAGCGGCTACTTCCATTGATGCAGCAACTCTACGGTAACTGGTCTGTTGTGGCTGGGAGTCAGGCTGCGTTGATAAACGTTCTTGATTTACTTGATCAGCCCCTTCCGAAAGATGCCTATGAAATAGAACCTGCTCCACTTGTATTTCAGAAGTCAATCGGTTTCGATAATGTGAGTTTCAGTTATGGAAACAAAGGTCCACAAGTCTTGCGTGGTGTTAATCTGGTGATACCCAAAGGGGCGCGAGTTGGATTTATGGGTAGTACCGGCAGCGGTAAAAGTACCGCCTTGGATCTGCTGATGTCCCTACTCGAACCGACGCATGGAAAAATTCTTGTGGACGGTAAACCGATCAAGGGGGAACTTCGCAGAGCATGGCAGCGTACTATTGCCCATGTACCGCAAAGTATCTATTTGGCCGACACAACGATCGCCGAGAATATTGCATTTGGTGTGCCGCCAAAGCAGATTGATATGGATCGCGTTCGTCAGGTGGCCGATCAGGCACAGATTGCGGAGTTTATCGAGAGCCGACCTGACGGTTACAATGCCTTCGTTGGCGAACGTGGCATTCGCCTTAGTGGTGGTCAGCGGCAGCGTATCGGCATTGCCAGAGCCCTTTATAAACAGGTAGAGGTGTTCATCTTCGACGAAGCAACCAGTGCGCTAGATAGTAACACAGAAATGGCGGTGATGAGTGCGATCGAGGGGCTTAATCGTGATCTTACAATTTTAATTATTGCACACCGACTCACTACCCTCAGACATTGCGATACGATCGTGAGGTTGGAAGGGGGGATGTTGGTTGAGGAATGTTCATATGAACATCTTATGAGAGCTGATTCCACTTTGTAGGGTATGGTATGGACGGAGGTGTGATGCTTCACACTCAAATATTGCAGGAACTGTTTATATGAAATTTATAAAACAACTCGTTACTTGTGCCATGCATCGTCAGTTGTCAAAGCTAGATGGGCTCTATCAACGCAATTCTGGTCAAGAGTGCTATATCTTTGGTAATGGCGTCTCTTTGAAGTGGATGGATCTGCGTCAGTTTACCGATCGCACTTCCATTTTGGGAAATATGTTCATTTACCATAATGAAGTGAATGCACTTAGTATTCCTTACTGTACTATCACCGAGCCATACTGGTTCTGGCCATTTTTCCCCTGCAGGGTACATGGAAAGTTCCAACTTTCACGAGATATCCCTCATAAGGAATACCGTAAATCGATCATTCAAAATCCAGATACACTTTTTTTCCTTAATGTCTCCAATTATCCCTTCGCCCGTTTTCCGAACGCACTTTATGTGAGTCGTTGGTATGAGCCGCCATTTGAGACCAGGAATCCGTTCAAGGATAGGTCGGATGCGCATCATGGGACCTTTAGATTTCAGATCGCTCTAGCAATTTTTCTTGGATTCAAGAAGGCCTATCTCCTCGGTCATGACTACACGCATTTCCCTTCAAAATCCATCCATTTTTATGAAAAAGGGGAAGGGATACTGAATGGAAATAGAAATTTTTCTTATGAATTTATCAATTACGCCAAGCAATATATCGATATGGTTACTGTCACACTGGATGGCAGCAGTGAAACTATGAAATCCATTACGTACCGGGAGCTGACAGGTAAAGAACCAAGATTTCGTGAGAATGTTGAAATAATTGATAGGGCCAAGTTGGAAAGCTTGGCTGAATGGCATGGTTATTCGATATTCTGAAGTTCATTTTATTTTTCAGTGTATATAATCAGCTTAGCTTAAAGGGAAATATGATACATTTAAACGGCAAGAAAATACTAATTACAGGCGCAGACGGATTTATTGGAAGTCATTTGACGGAACTGCTTGTGCGGTGCGGTTGTGATGTCAGCGCATTCGTCTATTACAACTCCTTCAACTCATGGGGTTGGCTGGACACGGTCTCAGATGAAATAAAAAAGAATATCGAGCTTATATCGGGCGATGTCAGGGATAATAATTGTGTCAGAAAGGCAACGAAGGGTGTGGATGTCGTGTATCACCTCGCGGCGTTGATTGGCATACCGTTTTCCTATAATTCACCCGATTCCTATGTAGATACAAACATCAAAGGCACATTGAATGTGCTCCAGGCAGCACGGGATATGAATGTCGAGCGTGTCGTTGTTACATCGACATCGGAAGTCTACGGCTCGGCGCAGTATGTGCCGATCGATGAAAAACATCCTTTGCAGGGTCAGTCTCCATATTCAGCGACAAAGATTGCTGCTGACAAGCTTGCGGAGTCTTTTTACCGCTCATTTGATACTCCGGTCGTTATAGCGCGACCTTTTAATACCTATGGGCCACGTCAATCGGCCAGAGCGGTCATTCCAACAATAATAACTCAGATCCTGAGTGGTGAGAAAGAGATTATCCTGGGAAGCCTGAAACCGAGGCGGGATCTGAATTATGTTAGCGATATATGTGAAGGGTTCATTGCAATAGGGCAGGCTGATAAAGTATGCGGTAGAGAAATCAACATGTGCTCAGGGATTGATATTTCAATAGGTGAACTTGTTGATAAAATATGCAAGCTGATGGATAAGGATATTAGGGTTAAACAGGAGGACGTGCGCTTAAGGCCAGAGGGTAGTGAAGTGGAGAGGTTGCTCGGAAGTAATAAGCTGATGAATGAAATGACGGGATGGAACTCATCGGTTTCGTTGGATGAGGGGTTAAAGAAAACTATCGCTTGGTTTGCTGATAATATCAATATGGCCAGATATAAAGCTGATATGTACAATATATAAAATCGAAGGGATGAAACAATGAAAGCAATAATTCTTGC
>JAKLQR010000300.1 GCA_022013235.1 Thermodesulfovibrionales bacterium
ATTCAAAACATCCATTTATCATGAGAAAGCATGGACATGGGCAGATATTCGGCCCTGGCCTCGCTGATGGTCCGTTCCCGGAACATTACGAGCCTCTTGAGTGTCCTGTTGAAAAGAACTTGATGAATAAGCAGCGCATGAATCCAGCAGCGCATGTTTACACAACTGATGCAGATGCTTATGCAACAAATGATCCGAAGTTTCCGATTGTAGGCACGACATACCGCCTGACAGAACACTGGCAGACAGGTCTTATGACGCGTCCGCAGCCATGGCTGCTTGAGCTTCAGCCTCAGATGTTTGTAGAGATGAGCGAAGAGCTTGCCAAACTTAAGGGGATCAAGAATGGGGAACGCGTGATGGCCTCGTCTATCAGAGGAGCTGTTGAATGCACGGCGATTGTTACCAAGCGTTTCAAACCGTTTAAGATTGCCGGAAAGACAGTCCATCACGTGGGAATGCCGTGGTGCTTTGGCTGGCGCTGGCCGGTAAGCGGCACAGAGGAGAGCGCCAACCTGCTCACTCCGTCTATCGGTGACGCCAACACCAGGATACCTGAAACAAAGGCCTTTATGGTCAATGTAACCAAAAAATAAAGGAGGTGATCTGAATGAGTAAGTCATTTTTCGTAGATACAACTATTTGCACGGCCTGCAGAGGATGTCAGGTAGCCTGTAAGCAGTGGCATGACCTTCCCGCAGAAGAAACTACAAACCGTGGAACTTACGAGAACCCCGCAGATCTATCCTTTATAACTTATAAAGTGGTTAGAATGCGTGAGCAGGTTATTGACGGAAAGTTAAACTGGCTCTTTTTCCCTGAACAGTGCCGTCACTGTATTGAAGCGCCCTGTCTTGAAATAGCAGGAGATCCAGGCGCTATATTCAAGGATGATAAGACAGGCGCTATTATATTTACGGCAAACACCAAGCGTTTGAACGCTGCGGAAATTATTGAAGCATGTCCTTATAATATTCCGCGAAAAGCACCTGACGGCACACTTGCCAAGTGCGATATGTGCTTAGACAGGGTTGAAAACGGACTGGTTCCGGCATGTGTTCAGACGTGCCCGACAGGCGCCATGAATTTCGGCGACAGGGATGAAATGCTCGCTCTTGCCAAAAAGCGTCTTGGAGAGGTTAAAAAGGCAAATCCAAAGGCCATGCTGATAGATGAAGATACTGTAAGTGTTATTTATCTTGTGGCTTATGAGCCGAAACTGTATTGCAAGAATGCTGTGGCATCAAATGCCGACTTCAGCATTACAAGGCATATGGCATTAAAGCGGATGATTCGCCCGTTGACAAACCTGACTTCACGTTTGCTTTAATAGAGGCCGAGTGTAATTTTAAAAAAAGGGGGAAAAGAAAAAAATCTTTCCCCCCTTTTCCCCTGTTTATCGGAAAATCCAGTTTGACAAATTGGTTTATCCCCTCTATTGTATCAATAATTATTTAGTTATCCCCATAAGGAGAGACTTTTGCATAACCCCAACATTGTCATTGCGAGCGAAGCGAAGCAATCTTATAATACATTGATAAGCCACGAGATTGCCGCGTCGCTTTGCTCCTCGCAATGACCCAAATTGGGCAAAAGTGGTGGTTATGCAAAGGTCTCAAGGAGCTTATCCATGTATAAATTTTTCGGCTTTACCTGAGTTGGGTTAAAAAATTCTACCCGGGTTTGGTAGGCACAGGGTTTGGCCGAAAAATCATGTCTATTCTTTTACACTTATCATCTTTCACAAATCGATCAGACTCTGTCACTTGCCTTTAAAATAGTTTGCAGGGGCAATGGTGCTGGGCGCCCCGCGGTCTTCAAAACCGTTGGCCCCGTCTGAAAAACGGGGAGGAGGTTCGATTCCCCTTGCCCCTTCCAGCGTTTAAACGAAAATCAAAACTAAGACCTGATGGAAAAACATATTACTATAGGTGTGGCCGGTCATGTGGACCATGGTAAGACCGCCTTGGTCCACTGTTTGACCGGCATTGATACGGATCGGCTTCAGGAGGAAAAGCGACGTGGCCTATCCATTGAATCAGGCATTGCGCCACTCAAACTCCCTTCCGGGGTACAGCTTGCCCTGGTGGACGTTCCCGGACAGACCGGTTTTCTCAAAAATACCATTCGGGGCCTTAGTTGCGTGGACATGGCTATTTTAGTTGTGGCTGCAGATGACGGGATCATGCCAGGGACTCTGGAACATCTGAATATACTCAACTTCCTCAAGCTCAAAAGCGGTCTTATTGTATTGAGCAAGGCAGACCTGGTAGATGATGAAACACTGGAGTTGGGTAAACTTGAAATCACTGACCAGGTAAAAGGGACCTTTCTGGAGGGAAAGCCGATCATTCCCTGTTCGGAGATTGACCGGAGAGGTATAAATGAGATTCGGGTGAACATTGAGAAACAGGTGAAAAATATAGCCGGTAAAAACCAACACGCTCCTTTCCGCCTTTGGATTGATCAGATAAGAAGCTTTACAGGGTTCGGGACAGTTGTAAGCGGAACGATTCTTTCGGGAAAGATCAGGCAGAATAATATCCTTCATCTTCTCCCATCTAAAAAGGAGCCCAGGGTGCGGTTCCTGGAGGTACACCACCAGAAAGTCCAACAGGCAGTTGGTGGGCAGCGGGTGGGTATTAACCTTCACAATATCTCCTTAAAAGACATAAAGCGGGGAATGGTGCTGGCGGAGCCAGGAGCGGTGAGCTCAAGTCTCCTTTTTAATGTGGAACTTCAGGCACTGCATAGTATACTCAAGCCGATCAAGAACTACCAGAGGATAAGGCTATATCTGGGAACATCTGTCACAAACGCCCTCGTGGTGATTATGGAAAAGGAACAACTGGAACCGGGTGAAAGGAGGCTGGCCCAGTTCCGATTGATAAAGCCTGTACCGGCTCTGCCGGGAGATCCTTTTGTGATCTCCCCTCTAAACCTTCGTGCCGTAATAGGTGGAGGGATCGTCCTGGAGATTCCATTGGAAAAATATCGGGCGGCCAGGGCCGCGGTCACGATGCCTTATCTTAAGGCCCTTCAGAATGGAAACCTGAAATTAGTTATTGACCATTTTTTTGATGGGCATATCAGTCGTCTGGTTACGGCTGCAGATATCGCACGGGAGACCGGTTTCCAAATTAAAGAGGTTGAGGCAGAGGTTAGATTAAGGCTTAAAAGCTGTGAGATTCTCTATTTTGAAGGCAGTGGTCTTTTCGGGAAAAATCGTTATGAGGCCCTGAAGGAAAGATCGCTAAAGATCGTTGAAAATGTCCTGTCAAAGAATCCATTTCAACTGACAGTCATACCGGATGAGATAAAAACCAGGTTATCGCCCTCAATTGATGAAGCCCTATTTCAAAGGATGCTTGCCGAACTATGCCGGGAAGGGAAGCTCATAAAGACCGATGGAGGCTTTCAAATCCGGAATCTTTCGGTCAAACTTTCAAAGGAACAGGAGAGGCTGATTACCCTGTTGCTCGAATATGCGCAGTCTCTGGGCATTATCCCGTTCAGAGCGGATATGTTCTGGAAATTTCATAAAAAAAAGTTCAACAAAAATGAAATACAAAGATTGCTCGATTATTTGCATAATCAAAAAAGGTTGATCCGCTTTAGTAATGGCCGGTTTTTGACTCCCCAGGCCATGGAAAAGATCAAGGATGGGGTGAGGAAAGTCATCATGCAGAAAGGGAGACTCACCCTTGCGGATAGCAAAGAGATCCTGGGATATGGAAGGACAGCGGGAGTTCCGGTTCTTGAATACCTGGACGCTGTTGGATTTACATGCAGACAGGAAAACGAGCGGGTGCTGAAAAGAAAAGAAGGGTAAGAACAGGCATTTATCGGATTCCCCTTAAAGAAGACGTTTTTATATCGGTTATTCCAGTTTGACAAATCGGCCCATCCTCTTTAATTAATCGGTTGTTGTCCAATTATCCCATAAGGAGGAGCTTATCCATGTATCAATTTTTCGGCTTTACCTGAGTTTTAACAAGAAATGCTAACCGGGTTTGTTACGCTTAGGGTCGGACCGAAAAATTATCCCTTTTCCTTTCACAATTATTATTCTTAGAAACTATTATCTTC
>JAKLQR010000301.1 GCA_022013235.1 Thermodesulfovibrionales bacterium
GGACTGATCTGATCGTTGCACGAGTGTGCATTTGCGTTTTTTCATTGAGGATAAACCACTCCTTACGAGTAAGGAAAGAGGGTAATTCCCCTCTGCAAGCTTTTCCGCATACTTGCAGACAGCTTGAATCCAGGGAAAATTTGGCGTATTTCCCGTTATCAATATCCCCCTGCCATAAGATATTTATCTCTATATTTTCTCCTCAGCAGATTTATCAAATAACCCGAAGTCTCTTGTTTCTGCACGGGGTTATTTTTACGGTTCTGATAAGAGTTGATTCCTTTCCGTAGTGGATAGTTCGTTGTTGAATAAGCGCGTGTACGAGTTTTTGGGTCCCGGGAACCCGCATTCCGGAACGGCAGAGCCTCGCTCGACCGTTTCCCTCAGGGCGCAATATGCGCGGTTTAAAACTTTATCCCAGTCACCGGCAGTTTCTTGGCGAAATAGTGTCATTAAAGGATACCACGGGGTGTCATAGAATTCCTGCATCCATCTCCAATCACTTACGGAAGGCAGGAGTGTCCAGACCGGGATACCGACTGCGCCTGCCATGTGCGCGGTCGCATTATCCACTGAAATAACAAGGTCGAGGGCGGCAATCTGTGCGGCAAAAAAATCGAGATCTTTCAGGGGATCGGCATCCTCCCAATCATAGATAATTACCCCGGTGCTTTGTTTCACTTCCCTCAGTTCATCCGCACAACCGCCGTATTGAAGGTTTACGAAATGGACCCCCGGCAAAGAAAACATGCCAGTCCAGAGTTTGAGTATGGCGGAACGTGTTCTCTGTGTGTAGCGGGTACTCCCCCCCCGCCACGAAATGCCCACTTTCAATCCTACCCCCAATTTATGAAACCGGTCGCGCCAGATGGCTATTTGCTGTGCTTCCGGCACGAGATAAGCCTTTTGTTGCGGAAAACTCATAAGATCAGGGCGAAGGAATTTGGGGAGACTTCCTGCTGCTATTTTGAAATCAGCTGATGCGACTTCCTGCCGATACGCTATCGTCTGGCTTCGCTCCAGGAACTTTGCACCGGGGAATGACCGCATGAAAAGCGGGAGGAGTCTCCTGTCGGCTTCCACGACGCACTGTTTTGCCTTTGCAATTATGTCCGGCAGACAAGACGCGAACATAAGTTCATCTCCGACTCCCTGCTCGGCAGAAACAAAGAGGGTTTTGTCGTACAGAGAAGAGCCGTCCCATGTCGGTAACGGGAGATCCCTCTTTTGTTTGACATATTCATCTGTTAACCAGCGCCACTCATATTCAGCCCATCCTTCCTTCAAACGGCCCTCATGCAGCAGGGCGAGAGAGAGGTTGAAATGTGCATCGGCAAAATGTGGATCGACCCGCAGTGCTTTTCGATACCAGTCTATCGATTCAAGCTCCCGCCCTTTTTCCCTGAGGGAGAGCCCTAAATTGTTGTATGCGTCGGCAAGGCCGGGATTGAGATGCAGCGCTTTTTGAAAGCACTCGATTGCCTCATCGATCAGCACTTTTTCCTGCAGCGCGAGACCGAGGTTATTATAGACTTCGGCAAGGCCGGGATCGAGGTGCAGGGCTTGCCGGTAACAGGCGATTGCCTCGTCAAGTTGTTGATTGGCTTTATAGACGATCCCGAGATTATAATATGCGTCCACCAGATGAGGATCCAGTTCCAGGGCCTTCCGGTAATACACGATTGCTTCCTGAAGTTCCTGCCTGTCCTGGGAAATAGTGCCCAGATTATAATATGCATCGGCGAGGTCCGGCGTGATCTGTAAAGCTTTCTGGTAGGACATGACTGCTTCTTCGATCCGGTTCATGTGCTGAAACACGATCCCGAGATTATGATATGCTTCAAAGAAAGCGGGATTGAGCCGCAACGCTTCCCGGTAACACGAAACCGCTTCGTCGAGTCGTCCGATGTCTCGGTATACATTGCCCAGATTGTAATGGACATCAGCGCTGTCCCGGGCCACCTCAAGTGCTTTTCTGAAATTCTCTGTCGCCGAACCATAATCACGGAGCTTATAGAAAACCACCCCGAGAAGATTCCGTGCCGGAAAATTATCAGGATATTTCTCAAGAACCTTGTGAAGAACGATGATCGCTTCGGGCAGATCGCCTGCTTGACAGCTGCGGAGAGCTGAGCTGATGAGTTCGCGGATGTCCAGTTTATTCATAGTGGTTCATGGTTGTTGCATATTCCCGCACTCCGGCAACGGCGAATGTATGATTGAAATATCTCGCCATGAACAAGCCACAGCGTCAGCCTCAACGTTCAAAAAAGACCCCGCTGGAGGTTTACCGAAGGATAATAGTCCGTTGTTCCAGTATAGCAGATATGCCTTTTTACAAAAACACCCAGGCGCGAATGAAGTCATCACGGAAAAAAAAGGGAGGCGCAATGGCGCCTCCCTTCCAAGAACAGCTTTGTTCAGACTATTCTTTCACTTCGATGTTCGTCGGTCTTCCGTCAGGTCCGATAGCGAAGTTCAGCATCTCTTTCCCTTCAGGAGTTACGACGTGGACTGCACAGGCGATACAGCAATCGAACGGATGCACGATTCTGAGTATTCTCACAATCTGGTCTGTCGGAGTCATGCCGATGTTTGAGCCAATCAGGGACTGCTCCACTGCACCCTTATTGGCTGTTGCGCCTGGCGCAGCAGCAGGGGAGAAGTTCCATGTGGATGGAACAACGCACTGGTATTTCGCGACCTTGCGGCCTTCGATCTTTATCCAGTGACCGAGAGCGCCTCTCGGTGCCTCACAGAGGCCGTAGCCTGTGCTGATCTGTTTCGGTATCCTCTTGTAGGTGTAACAAGAGGCGTCCGGAGTGAGATCGTCTACCCAGCCACCGGGACCTGCCATGAGGTCAC
>JAKLQR010000302.1 GCA_022013235.1 Thermodesulfovibrionales bacterium
ACCACGACTTTTGCGCTATAAAGCTTCCAGGGAATAGCCAGGGGGTTCCGGGATTCACGGAGAATGGTCACAGGGATTCCGTCTATAGTCATGGTTCCCTTTTCTTCATTTACATTCTCGATAACCCGGCCTGCTTTATATCCATAAAGGAACTGATGGAGTGAACCATAGGAGGAATCCTTTTCAATATAGAGAGCAATGTCCTGAAGGCTTGTGCCCGCTTTTCTTCCGATGTTCACGACAATCTCTGAAAAATATTTCCTGCTGATATGATTCCAGAGCGTTAATTTTCCGATCCTGCCCATACCATTGATTCCCAGAACGGTTTTTTCCCCGGAGATCATGTCCACCTTTCTCCCTTTCGTCATGGTGTTATCCTCTCTTGCTGGATGGTTTATTCGATCAGCTTACCTTCCCGGTTGTGCTCCTGTACAGCATTGTATAATAATCCTTAGGAAAGGTCTATCCCTTAGTCTCTGTTCCAGGCTTGATTTCCCTCGCCTGATGTTTGCCGGAATATACAGAACCGTTTCTCCCGTCTATACTGAGAAAATCACCTCCCGTGATTATCGTATCGTTGATTCTGCATTTCTTTTCCTGTTCCCATACGGTCAGATGATTGCATCCGACAATACAGGTCTTCCCCAGGCGGTTTGCGATAATCGACGCATGGGATGTCGATCCGCCACGGGCTGTAAGAAGACCGTCTGCCGCAGAAATATGTCTGATATCGTCCGGCACAGTATCGGAACGTATGAGAATTAACGGAGTTTCCGGGTCTTTTTCCCTGAGTTCATAGATTTCATCAAGATCGAAGACAACCCTGCCGCTCAAGGCGCCGCCTCCGACACCGATTCCTCTCGAGAGGTAACTCGATGAAAGTTTTCTGGAAGGGACAAAGGCGATGAAGCTCTCTTTTCTCGTAATCGCCATGTCCCGTGTCTGCAGGATGTAGAGCTTGTCTCCGCTCGTTCCTTCGAAGGTGAATTCAATCTCCTGGGCGCCCCATCGCTTGTCGTAAATAAGTGGTTTGCTTATTTTCAGTAAGGTGGCATAGATTTCGCGAAAGGTGTCTTCAAAGGAAATCTCCGATGGCCTGTCTTCTGCCGGTTATTGGGCGTTCGAGATCGGCAGCGTCCCCACGAGCCCGGAGACTATATCTTCACCCTGGGCCCCGATAGCAAAATCACCCCAGAGCATTACCCGGTCTCCCGCTTCGAGGGGATTCCGGGTAAAGAGAACCCCGGTCCCTGCATTTGTGTCGAGATTGCCATACGCCATGGTCTGCACAATGACGGCTGTCCCCCAGTTTTCGGACATTCCCATGATCTCACGGTACGCCTGTGCTTTTTTCGAGAACCAAGACTGAAACACCTGTTCAATTGTTGTTCTGAGCTGCACTTGCGGGTTATCGCTCACTTCTATTCCGTGATCGATGATTGTCTGGCGGTATGCGAGCGCCAACTCTCTCATCTGGTCGGGTGAAAACTGGATCTTTTTCACGACGTGGTATTTCCCTTTATGGGAATTCATGAGTTCATCGAAATTATCACGCTCCATCCCGAATGACATCCCCCAGCCCTGCAGGAAACGGCGGTAACAGTCCCATACAAACCAGGGCCTGGCAGTCCTTCTGATCAGTTCCTGTGCTACGGATTCATTCATCCCGACGTTGAGGAACGATATCATCATCCCGGGCATCGATATTGCTCCTCCGCTCCTCACCGAGACGAGCAGCGGGTTTTCCGGGTTGCCGAATTCCCTGCCGGTCAGGTTTTCAAGGGTTTTGAGCTGTTCCCTGATCCCTTCTTCAAGATGCTCCCTTGCCTGCCTGAACCGGTTAATCGCCTTTTCACAGCGGAATACCTCTGTGGTAATGATAAAACCGGGAGGGACAGGAATCCCCAGCGAGGCGAGCTTGATCAGGTTATGTCCTTTATTGCCCAGATGTATTCTGTCAGTGGTGACTTTGTTCGGAAAGTGAATGCTCGAAAGCGCTTTTTTCGGATCATAACTCATGAGAAGGTCGAGATTCTGGACATCAAGCCCCTCAGCCTGCTCAAAAAGTGTTTTTAATATTCTGCTGATGAAGGTATCGAGTTGCTGAAGCCCGAATGAGCCGGCAACGATTTCCCTGAGGAACTGTTCGGATATGGTATTGACGAATTCTGATTCGCTCTGTTTTCCTCCATGCGAAAGATACTTCGCAAGGATATTGTCAGTTCCCATCAGGAGGATTATCTGTTTAAGGTTATTTTTATATGAGTTGCTGTAATAGGTAATGAGGATATCCTGGACTGCTTCCGAGAACCCCCTGAAGATGTCGATATACTGAGAAAAGGAAAACCTTCTCACTTCAAGGGACACGGACAGCAGTTCGAGCGTCTGTTCAAATCTGTTGGAAGATATGCCGTCGAGTTTTAACGCCTTGAAGAAAAGAGCGGCATATTTCTCTATCTGGAAGAGCGTTGCCCGTGTGATAAAGGTAAGGTTAATGGAATTCAGGAGTTCCTCGAAAAGGATATTTGCGAGGTTCTCGAGACGGAAGGTCAGGGCGAGCGCATCGAATTTTCTCTCATGGTATTTACCATACATTGAAGGTATGCCTGCCGCAATATGCCTTTTCCGGAAAATATTTTCCACGGGTTCATATCGTTCGGCTGAGAGGATAATCTGCTTCAGACTTTCCAGGTATACGAGCACTCCTTCGAGACGTTCGGAAATGGTGCCTTGCTCCAGTGTTGCAATCAGGGAATCAGTATTCGGTAAACCCAGACTCCGGGCGTATTGCAGCTGATCCCTGATATCCTGAGGCGCCAGCTTGTATTTCCTGTTCAAAAGCTGATAAAAACGGATTGTCAGGTATGCGCGTCTCTTCTCCCTCTCCTGGATTCCGGGAACGTTTTCCGTGAAAAGAAGAAGTTCTTCGTCTGTCAGATACAGGAGTTCTTCAACCGTGGAAATTTTTCTCTTCGAAAATATAGTCTGAAAAATAGTATGCAATTCATCAATAAAATTCCCTGAACTCTCTATCTGCTGATACAGATCGTCGGGCAGAAAATTCTGCAACGGCGACTTGTCTCTTGTCAGCCAGAATTGTATCACTCCCTCGATGAAATCCACGACCTGTGCGCTGCTCTCAACGTGGCTCTGTTTTCGAAGAAAGTGTACAAGGCGGTCAGTCCTGTAGGTAGATTCATCAAGTTCTGTAGAGACCTCACGGAGGGCGCCCTCGGCGCCTATATCGCTGAAATAGACCGGGCAGAGTTTTGCTGCCTGCTTGATGAGGTGATAGACGGGTTTGATGTCGCAGTTCAGGAGTTTCGAGATATCCTTCTGGAAGATATCCGTATCGCTGATATGCACTCCTCCGAGGCTCAGATTAATAACCAATGCCGAAATGAGGGATTTCGACCATTTCGGGTCGTTTTCGATGAGTTCAAGCCATACCCGGATATTCTTCAGATGAGCCCTGTTTGATTTCACCTGCCATTCATCGGTAACGCCTTGAATGCCGGGATGCTGGAATCCGAGGGTAATTGCCCTTTGGAGAAACCACTCAACAAGGCCGCTGTCTCCCTTGATATAAATGTTATTCCCGATAATTTGAATGCATGAAAGAACGGTCTCGGGATACGCACTGACAGTATTCCTGAGCACAGCGAAGATATCAGTAAGGACAGGCTTTATATGATCGGAATCCTCTGTTTTGACGATTGCGGAGAATGTCCTGTGGATTTCCCGAAGTGTATTTTCATGAATTCCGGAGAGGCCGCTCATGCCCATGATTTTCAGGAGATACTGCATTTTAATTGACGTGTCAACGCTGGCTATGCCGGTTATCGCAAGAGATGCAGCAGCGTCCTCATAGTATTTCACAAGCTGCATATAGCCCGGCAATTGCAGGAGTTCTCTGAGCAGCTCTTTCTGATCGCTCATTGCATCGAGTTCTCCAAGATGATGTATGAGTGCGGTCATATTTGCATGTGAGACAGGATAGAGCAGCTCGTCTATCGCGTTTCCATCGATTTTCTCAGGCGAGAGCCTGGTGATGTCGGTTGCCCAGTTCACAGGGTCTTTCTGCGTGAGCCAGTATCCATAGGTAAGGGAAAAGAACCTTCTCATCAGTTCGGTAAAGTTCTGAGGGTAACGCCGGAAGGCAATTTGTCGAGAATGAGCTGCCCGAGTTTTTTTATCTGATGAGGATTTGTGACGATGAGGAAGAACTGTTTTTCAGGCAATGCGTTGATGCGCGAAATGCATACGTCTAAAAGCGGTGAATACTTGCCTGTTTCGTGGTTCCCGTCAAGCATTATTTTTTCGAGATAAAATATGAGGCCTTCCGCCGCTGCCTCCTGAATGCCGGTATCGGGGTTCTCTAAAGCGGTCAGAAAGATGCCGGTGATGGTTTTTACCGCTTCGATTCCCTTCTCGTGATGATCATGAACATAGAAATTTTTCAGGGAATAGGCGCGGAGTTCTTTTGTGATATATCCCCAGTTCGGGGATGCCGCATGCAATTCTCTGAGGAGAGGCTCAACAGTGGTTACGATGCCGGGATAGTCCTGGACTACCTCCCGCAGAATATTATACTGTGAAGGAAGAGATATTTTGTTTGCGATGGTCATAGGCATTATTATAAACCCTGGGAAGGTTTGAGACAAGGCGAAGGACGGGTTCAGCGCTTTCAGTTTGTTAGTCAAAGAATTCCTCGATGCTCTGCATCGGTGTGTTCTCTTCGTTCCCTCCCCCTTGAGGGGGGAGGGTTAGGGAGAGGGTGTCTGATGAAAGATATTTCAACACCCTCCCCTTAGTCCCCTCCCCTCAAGGGAGGGGAGAGTGAGGATACCTCGTCCCGAAAGGCTTCGGGACTGCAGGGCAGGTCATTTTTTATTGGAGAAAGTTATAATGAAGCATGTGGAAACATGGTAACAAACAGGCAAAGATACTGTGAAGGTCTGCGAAATATTTACGAGCATTCAGGGGGAATCGAGCTACGCAGGAATGCCCTGCACCTTTATTCGCATGACCGGATGCAACCTCAGATGTGCCTATTGCGATACCACCTATGCGTACGAAGAAGGAACGGAACTTTCGGTTGAGGAGGTCCTCGGCCAGGCAGAGAAAGGCGGGATACCGCTTATTGAGATCACCGGCGGAGAGCCGCTCCTTCAGGGAGGGGTGCTCGATCTTATAGGGCGGCTTTTGCAGAAAGAATTTACAGTCCTTATAGAGACCAACGGGTCACAGAATATAGGAGAGATTGATCCGCGCGTGAGGATCATACTCGACTTGAAGACGCCGGGCAGCGGGATGAGTGAAAGGATGGACCTCTCGAATCTCTCCAGAATCAGAAGGAACGACGAAGTAAAATTTGTTCTTACCGGCAGGACGGATTATGAGTGGTCAAAAGAGATTATCCATTCCCATCAGTTAAGAGACCGTTGCCATATCCTCCTGTCACCGGCTTACGGAATCCTCCCGCCTGAAAAGCTTGCTCAATGGATTATCGAGGACAGATTGCCTGTGCGGCTGAATCTCCAGCTCCATAAATATATATTCGGAACAGAAAGAAGGGGGGTATGATCCCAGCAGATATTATTGGTTGATTATTACCTCGAACCTTTTGTGTCCTCCCTTGTCGTTTATCACCCATTCGTTGAGCGTCTCTTCTTTCTGGGTGCTCCAGTCATACTTATAGACCTTGATCTTCAACTCGATTTTCGAAGGGTCAGGGACAGAGTCATATTCCACGTCGATGAGATTTGTCCCGTACTGGAATTTGCCGCTCCCCGAGTAGTTATAGTTCATGTCCTTTTCTCCCCTTATTTCATAGACCGTCTCCCCGTTCAGCTTCACCGCCCCTTTATAGTTGAGCGAATAGATATATACCATGACATCATGAGGGGATGTTTCTGCCTGAGAAGGAAGCATTTGCGTGGTACCCGGGCCGGTTTCTGAAGCATGAGGGGGCATAGAGTCAGGACCTTGCGGGTATGGCATCTCCGGGGAAGGTGAAGGTATGAAACCGGGCGGTTGAAACGGGACGGTCATTTCCTGTCCGGGAGAGGTCAGTAAACTTTTCAGAAGGAAGAAAGAAGTGAGAAACGTGGTGCCGAGGATACCGATGAGTATGAGCGGTGCAACGATATACCCGAGCGTGCCTGCGCCTATCCATTTGAATTTTTCACCTGAAGACGAGACAAACGCGACGTCTCCCTTCAAGGTCCGCAGGTCCTGATAGATAAGGTATGCAAAAATCATCATAAACGGCATAAAGAGTATAGACAGGATCGGCCCTACCAGTGGAACCATACTGACTACTATCGAAACGATCCAGATCACAAACAGCCTGAGGAACACATCGAACCACCTGTCTCTCACATACTCTTTGCTCTTCAGGAGTGCATCCATCCCTTTCACATCTTCCCTTGCGAGGATAAACTGTGCAAAGGCGA
>JAKLQR010000303.1 GCA_022013235.1 Thermodesulfovibrionales bacterium
CCCCGATTTCTCCTATCTGCTCCAGAACAGGGAGAAGGTGAAAGCCGTGTTCCTCACCCACGGCCATGAAGATCACACCGGGGCACTCCCGTTTCTCCTCAAAGCACTGCCGGTTCCTGTGTATGGAACTCCCCTGACCCTCGGGCTGGTGAAGGAAAAACTCCGCGAACATAACATCGAGAATGCCGAACTGATCCCTGTTATGCCGAGAGATATCGTCCAGGTTGGGGTATTTAACGTGGAGTTCGTCAGGGTAACACACAGCATTGTTGACGGCGTTGGACTAGGAATAACAACGCCTATAGGCCTCGTGGTGCACACAGGTGACTTCAAGCTTGACCCGACACCGGTTGACGGACAACTTATGGACTTCCTCAGATTTTCCGAATACGGAGAAAGGGGCACGGTTCTCCTCATGTCCGACAGCACCAACGCGGAAAAAGGAGGCTTCACGTTCTCGGAGAAGGAGGTAAGAAGGGCTTTTGAAGATATCTTTGCACAAACCAGGGGCAGGATTATCATAGCGACCTTTGCTTCCAATATTCACCGGATTCAGCAGGCAATCGATGTGGCGGTAAAATTCGGGAGAAAAGTCATCCTCTGCGGGAAGAGCATCGTATCGAATGCTCAGATCGCTTTGAATCTCGGATATCTGAATATACCTTTGGATACCTGGCTGAAACTCGACGACCTTAAGAACCTGCAGGACCATGAAGTGGTTATCATTACAACAGGAAGCCAGGGCGAACCCATGAGTGTCCTTTCCCGGATTGCAATAGACGAACATAAACATATAAAAATAAAAGAAGGAGACATGGTCATCCTTTCCGCCAAGATGATCCCGGGCAACGAACGCTCAATCGGAAAGATTATCAACCATTTGTTCAGAAGGGGCTCCCAGGTCGTCTATGAAAAGGTTTCCGAAGTCCATGTCTCCGGACATGCATCGAAAGAGGAGCTGAAACTGATGCTCAACCTTATCAAGCCGAAATATTTTATGCCTGTTCATGGAGAATACAGGCATCTTGTATACCATTCGATGCTCGCCAAAAAATGTGCAATTCTCAAGGAACATATTTTTCTCATGAAAGACGGGGAGATTCTTGAAATATCAGAGACAGAGGCGAAGAAGAACGGCTCGGTGAACTCGGGCCGCATATTTATAGACGGGAAAGGCTTCGGTGATGTCGAGGAAATGGTGCTGAGGGACAGACTGCGGCTTGCCCACGACGGGATTGTTCTGATCCTCCTCGGTATCGAAAAACTTTCCGGCACCATCGTTTCAGGCCCGGAAATCATATCACGGGGTTTTGTTTTTGAAGACGTCTCCCAGGATGTTATCAATAAAGTGAGAGAACTTGTCGCGGATACGATCCATGGTCTTGACAAAGAAATGCTGTCCGATGCGTCCCTCCTCAAGGCAAAACTGAGAAGCACCCTGAAGAAATACCTCAGGGACACGATGGACAGAAGACCGATAATCATGCCCATCATCTTAGAGGTATAATATCCGTGCTCGAGGCAATAATCCTCGGCATCGTTCAGGGGATAACAGAGTTTTTACCGGTCAGCAGCACCGCACATCTCATCTTATTCCCCTGGTTTTTCAACTGGGGCGGGAGTGTCGATACACTCACTTTCGATGTTGCGCTCCACGCAGGAACACTCTGTGCCCTGCTCCTCGTTTTCTGGAAAGACTGGATAGACCTCTTCCTCAGGAAACAGAAACTCCTCGGTCTGATAATCCTTGCAACGGTTCCGGGCGGAGTTGCAGGATATTTCCTGAATGATATTGTCGAGAACAGCCTGAGAAATCCGTTGCTTATCAGTCTTATGCTTATCGCAGTGGGGATCGTCATGCTTGCGGCTGAAAAAACACTGAAAAAGAAGGGCATGGAAATGATAGGCGTCAGGGATGCGCTTCTTATCGGGATAGCACAGGCCCTTGCCATTGTCCCCGGTGTTTCACGCTCAGGCATCACGATCTCGGCAGGACTCTTCATGGGCCTGAAGAGGGAAGAAGCCGCGCGGTTTTCTTTTCTGCTCTCCACGCCGCTTATTGGCGGCGCTACGCTCCTCCATTTTAAGAAAGCCTTTTTTGGACAGGTGGACCACGACCTCATGTTGTTTGCTGCTGGATTGACCGCTTCTTTCATCACCGGATTTTTCGCAATAAAATTCCTCCTCGGATTTCTGAAACGGTACCCCATGAATATCTTTGTGTATTACCGGTTTGTCCTCTCGGTTGTTATAATAGCAGGGATATGGTTGAAAGGATAAAGCGCGTCAGGGAAGAAATATTCGGAGTTCTTGCGGTTATGGGAAGCCTCTATCTTCTCATGACCCTCTTTACGCACTCTATCCGTGACCCTGTCCTTTTTTTCAGAACAACGGAGCCCCTGGAACCTCTCAGGAATCTCGGGGGGGTTATGGGCGCCTGTCTGTCGGGATGGATGATAATCTCTTTCGGCATCGCTGCGTACACTGTCCCTCTGTTTCTTATCGCTTTTGGCGTCAAACGACTCTTGGGGAAAGAAGGGCATAAGATATATCTCCTCGGAGGGGCTCTGTTCCTCATATCTTCCGCCTCTCTCGCAGCACTGATTGGAAACACATTTCATGTCAACTTTGAGCAATATCCGGATGGGGTTGGAGGGCTTACGGGAAGGGGTATAGCGTATATTGCCCATCAATTACTGTCCGTCCCGGGTGCATACCTCTTAACGCTCGCACTCTTCCTGTCTTCTCTTATCCTGATCAGCCCGGTCTCTCTAACCGGTATCGCCCTGCAGAGAAAAGACAAGGGGATAAAAAGAAAAGAAAGGGAATTTACCGGGGAGGAAATACTTCCTGACTATGAAGACCAGGAGATCCTTATTAAGGAACCTGAGTTTCAGGACGAGACGCCGGTATCCGATATCCGGCCGGTTTCTCCACCGGAGCCCCTCTTGCCGGGACAGCGGGGTGGGTATACCCTGCCGCCGCTGGAACTGCTCAGCACTCCTGATTCTTCAACCGTCCGTCCGGCAAAAGAAGATCTCCTGAACGACTCGTCGCTCATTGAACAGAAGCTTGACGATTTCGGTGTTGAGGGGAAAGTTCTCCAGGTAAACCCGGGCCCTATTGTCACTATGTATGAATTTGAACCCGCCCCCGGCATAAAGATCAATAAAATTGTTGCGCTTGCCGATGACCTTGCGCTTTCCCTGAAAGCACAGAGCGTAAGGATTTCTCCAATCCCGGGCAGGGCAGCGATTGGGATCGAGGTCCCGAACAGACAGCGAGAGACCGTAGCGCTGCGTGAGGTTATCTCATCGGAGAATTTCAAAAAGAGCAAATCAAGACTGACGCTGGGACTCGGCAAGGAGATTTCCGGTCTGCCGGTTGTGGCGGACCTGTCGAGGATGCCCCACCTCCTCGTAGCCGGAGCGACGGGCTCAGGAAAAAGCGTGTCAATAAACTCGATGGTCATGAGTATTCTCTATAAGGCGACGCCTGCTGAGGTGAAGATGCTCATGGTTGACCCGAAACTGCTCGAACTTTCTGCATATGAGGGGATCCCTCACCTTATCTCTCCCGTGATAACAAACCCAAAAGAGGCGTCGGATGCCCTGAAAAAAATGGTCATCGAGATGGAGCGGCGGTACAGGGTCCTTGCAGAAAAGTCCGCACGGAATATCGAGAGCTATCAGGTCCAGGCAACAGAGGAAGAGCGGCTTCCGTATATCGTCATTCTTATCGATGAACTTGCAGACCTTATGTTTACCGCACCGACAGACGTCGAAGACTCGATCACAAGACTGGCCCAGATGGGAAGGGCGGCGGGTATCCACCTCATCCTTGCGACCCAGCGGCCCTCGGTCGATGTAATCACCGGTATCATAAAGGCGAATTTCCCCGCCCGGATATCATTTCAGGTCTCCTCAAAGGTTGATTCAAGGACCGTGCTTGATTCCCAGGGAGCTGAGCAGCTTCTCGGCAAGGGAGACATGCTCCTGATGCTTCCGGGCACAAAGGTCGTGCGTGTCCATGGGGCGCTCATCACTGAGGAGGAGATCAAGGCTGTCACTGAATTTGTGAAAGTCCAGGGAAGTCCGGATTATGCCATCATGGAAAGCATACAGACTATCGAAGAAACCGGCGAAGACGAGGGGTTTTCCGGAAGGGATGAGATGTATCAGAAGGCGGTAGATTTTGGTGAAGCGACGGGTGAAATATCCATATCCTCCATACAGAGACGGCTCAAGATCGGCTATAACCGTGCAGCACGGATTATGGAACTGCTGGAAGAGGACGGACTTGTCGGCCCGCCGAAAGCTGCGGGGAAACCGAGGGATTTTCTCCGGAGAAGAAGATAAAAAAAGGGTGAGGGAATTCCCTCACCCTTTTTGATTACATTCACTGCTTACCAGTTATACCAGATGGACCCCTGATAGCGGGTACCGTGCTCGTTTCCGGTCGCCCAGTCTGTTTGTACATGTGCTACCTCAACACCGGCAGTTATGTCCTCCATAACCTTGACCTGTATATTCCCGAATGTGTACTGGCTCTTCTGATAAAAATTGCTTCCTACATCTGCATTCTTCGGATCGTTTAAACCGTATCCCAGATTAAGCTGTACAGTTTTGATGGGTTTCGCGCTGGCCTGTATCCATCCGCCCCTGGTAAGAATAGCATTGCCGTCAGCATTGAAGGTTCCGCCTTTATTGAAATATTCTCCTCCAAGCCCCTGGCCCATATAAGCTTCACCGCTGATCTCGACGAAGGGGAACGGAACTTTTAGTTCGAGAGCTGTCAGGTACGGGGTGACATCATTCCCTGCAGCCTCTCCGTCCCTCACCGCTGCGCCGAGTGCAATATATGCTTTCTGCTGGCTCTCCATGAAAGGCGCCGAGTAAGCAAGTTTCGCACCGATCCATGGCATATGGATTTGAGCGTTATCGTCGTCGCTCCAGCGGTAACGATATGTGGTGATGAGACCTTTGAATCCTGCGCCGAGGTCCTGATGCACTGTAATCTGGGGCACCCTGTTCCAGAGGTTGCCGTTATATCCCATGATTGCGAAGTCGATGGTATTCGGGTTCAGACTCGCAATCTGGTTCCAGTCCTGTCCTATCCTGAAGAGCGTGCCGCCTTTTTCAAAATCGATATAGGCAAGCCGGATTCTCAGATCACCGACGCTCGTGGAATCGGTGCCATAAAAATCAGACTCGAAACGGCCGCGCGCTGCCCATCCGTTCAGGGAAGGACCGGTAACGGCGATACCGAACCGTGTGTCACGGACGTTGAATGTTGTCTTGTCTTCACCGGTTGCATTGGCGGGAATGTATGTGATGAACTCGTCTCTTCCCATGTTATTGGTATCGTAGATCGCATCGAATTTGATTTTCCCATAGACTTTGATGTCGTATTTTGAAGTGACCTTCACATCCTGTGCAGCGGCTGCTACTGGTGCAGCCTCCATCCCCTTGATGTCCTTGATCTTCTTCTGCAGTGCTTCGATCTCTTCCTTCTGAGCCTTCATCGCTGCATCCATGTCCTTGACCTGCTTCATCAGCTTGTCCATCTGTTTTTCAAGCTGCTTGGATGAAGGTTCACCACCCAAGACGGGAGCTGCCAGAAAAGCAATCAAGCAGACAACTAAAAACCCTTTGAAAAGCCCTTTCATATAACCCTCCTTTTGATGAAAATCTATAATGCCCCTACGGGGTGATGTGTGTAAAAGTTTACCCTTAAATAAAAATTTTATCAACCCTGTGTCTGTGTCTGTGTCTGTAGCATCTTATCAAAGCTCAAGCAGTACCCGAACGGAGTCGTCATCGGACGATATCCTCCTGAAGCCCATCTTTTCAGCCCGGGACATCATCCTCGCATTTATCTGGAGGATTTCCATCCACATCTTCGTGATGCCCAGCTCTTTGGCGATTTTCAGACAATGTACACAGAGTGCTTTGCCGATTCCCTGTCCCTGCCATTGATCCCCGACAACAACAGCCATCTCCGCACTCTCCATATCAGGGAGTTTGCTTATCCGCACTTCACCAATAAGCGTCTCACGGTCACCATTCCGGATTACCGCAACGAAGGACATTTCCCTGTCATAGTCTATATGACAGTATCTAACCAGCTCCTCATGCGTTATTTCAGAAACCTTACGGAAAAACCTCATTGTAAGGGTTTGTTCTGATGACATTCGCAACAGTTCAGCGAGAAGCGGTTCATCCTCAGGCCTGATAGGCCGAATGATTACCGTGGGACCATCTTTTAATTTAAAGAGGTCGATATACTGATCCGGATAGGGACAGATCGAGAGGTGAGGGGGACAGAAATCACCCCGGACAGGGACGAACCCTTCAAGCACATCAGCCTCGAGCAGGATACTGGCATCCAGCACAAAACATTCTTTTTCTGTGACAAAGAACGGGTTGATATCAATCTCCTTGATATGGGGGAAGTGTATGATGAGATGGGAAAAACGCACCAGAATTTCTTCAAGAAAGCGCAGGGTGTTTTCGAATTCATTTTTTGTCTTGAGATATTTGCCTATCTTTGTCTCGATCATCATGCTCCGGGTAACGCTCTGGTTGAGATGCGGGAGCCCTATTGAGTAGTCTTCAACCGCTTCAAGAAGTTCTCCGCCAAGGCCGAAAAGGATTACGGAACCAAATGTCGGGTCTTTTTTCCCTCCGATTACCAGTTCATACCCCTGTCGAATTACCATCGGTTGAATGAGCACTTTCGCTGTAGGGTCTTTCAGGGAGTTTGCAAGACCCTCGAGTTTTCTGAACGCTTCTCTTACCGAATGCTCGTCTTTTATGTTCAGAATAACTCCGCCATGTTCGAGTTTGTGAATAACCTTCTGTGAATCGATTTTCAAGACGACAGGATATCCGATAGACTGTGCACTGAGGACCGCTTCCTGCTCTGTTTGCGCCTTCTGTGTCGGGATCACCGGTATGCCGTAGTATTCGAGAAGTTCTTTCACTTCGTGAAAATTCAGGATGAGTCTCTTTTCTTCAGAGATCTTTCTGATCACTTCTTCTGCCCGGTACTCGTCAGGTTCAAAGTTCTTGAGAATAACCTCGGGCGTCTCGTGGAGGAGCCGCAGGTTATAGTCATAACGATACATGTACATGAAACTCCGGACAGATTGTTCAGGCGACACGAACGTCGGTATCCCCTGCGCATTCAGCAGTTCCCTCGCAGTGATCACCTGTTCTTCGCCCATCCATGCGGTAAAGACCGGTTTATATGAATATGCCGCTGCTGCAGTCACCACCGCCTGTGCGATATCCCGTGAATTGGTTGCATACGATGGGGTATGGATCACGAGAACCCCGTCAACCTCCTTGTCCTTTAAACAGCTCTTTATAGTGAGTTCATAATCTTCCGGAGATGCCTCGAACACAAGGTCTATCGGATTGTGAACATGTTTGAGGTACGAAAGACGAGATTGAAGTAATTCAATCGTTGCGTCGCTGAAATCAGCCAATTCCCCGTCCAGCCGCAAAAGGGCATCGACTGCTATGATAGCCGGGCCTCCGGAGTTTGTAACGATTGCGAGTCTTTTCCCTTTCGGCCTGCGCTGTTTCGCGAGCGACTCGGCCAGATAGAAAAGGTCGAGTATCTCGTCGACTCTTATTACCCCCGCCCGTTCAAAGGCGGCGTCATATACCTTGTCTTCCCCTGCCATATACCCTGAATGGGTGAGGGCAACCTGTGCCGAAAGGTCGAATTTGCCGGATTTAATCACCATAATCGGCTTGCTCGATGCAAAACTTCTCACAGAGGTCATAAACCTGCGGCCGTTCTTGATGGACTCGATATACAGGATAATCGCCCGGGTTTCAGGATCTACCCCGAGGAAGTCTATGAGGTCTGCGAACTTTATGTCAATTTTTGACCCGATCGAGATGAAATAGCTGAAGCCGATGTTCTTGCTCGCTGCCCAGTCGAGAAGCGCGATGGAGAGTGTTGTGCTCTGGGATATAAGTGCGATGTTCCCTTTCGGAGGTATCCGGGGAAAGAGACTCACGTTCAGGTTCCTGCTCGGTTTAATAAAGCCGAGAGAGTCCGGACCGAGAATCCTGAGCCCATACTTTTCCGAGGCTTGTTTCATTTTCATGTTTATTGCAGAGAGGTTTTGCACACGGGTTTTGAAATCGAAGCAGGGAATGATTACTCCCTTCACCCCTTTTTCGCCGCATTGTTCCAGTGCCTCTTCTATCTCTGACGGGGGAACGGCCAATACCGCGAGGTCTATGTCGCGCTGAACGTCGGTGATCTTCGGATATGCCTCTACCCCCTGAATAGCTTCCATGCGGGGATTGACCGGATAGACCGAGCCTTTATATCCCTTGCCCAGCAGATTCTTGAAAATGTTATATCCGATAGAAAACTTGTCTTCGCACGCTCCTATGACCGCAATCCGTTTCGGGTTGAAAAAAGAATCAAGGTACTTAACTGACACGGTTGCTCTCCCTGCTCTGTTTATTTTTTGACCGCAGTGCTTTGAAAAAGTGATGCATGCCCGGAAATTTATTTCGACGCCGGGTCTGTAACAGGATACAGAGCAGAGAGACGGTGTTCCGTCTCTCTGCCCGTTTCCGTATCTCTATTGTTTTCCCTTGAGAATTTCGTTCACTACGGAAGGATCAGCAAGCGTGGAGGTGTCGCCGAGATCTTCGGTATCACCTCTTGCAATCTTTCTCAGAATCCTCCGCATTATTTTTCCACTCCTGGTTTTGGGGAGCCCGGGAGAGAATTGGATCTTATCAGGCGTAGCGATCGGTCCGATGACCTGCCTGACATGCCCGACGAGAATCTTCTTTAATTCGTCTGATGGATCGTACCCTTCTTTCAGGGTAACATATACATAGATTCCTTCGCCTTTGATCTCGTGGGGATACCCGACTGTCGCAGCTTCTGCAACCGCTTCATGGCTCACCAGCGCCGACTCTACCTCCGCGGTGCCGATTCTGTGCCCTGAGACGTTAATGACGTCATCGATCCTTCCCATGAGCCAGTAGTCGCCGTCTTCATCGAGACGCGCACCGTCACCGGTGAAATATACTCCAGGGAACCGGGTAAAGTAAACTTCCTTTATCCGTTTGTTCTCAGGGTCTCCATACGTCCCACGGAGCATTCCCGGCCAGGGTTTTTCAATTATAAGATATCCCCCTTCGTTCGACCCGGCCTGTGAGCCGTCTTCTTTGAAAATCTTCGGAACGACACCGGGGAAAGGCTTGCTTGCCGATCCCGGTTTTGTGGTCATGGCGCCGGGGAGAGGGGTTATCAGTATGCCGCCTGTCTCGGTCTGCCACCAGGTGTCGACGATCGGGAGTTTTTCCTTGCCGACATGAGTGTGGTACCACATCCATGCCTCGGGATTGATCGGTTCGCCTACTGTTCCAAGGAGCCTGAGTGAAGAAAGATCATGTTTTTTCACCCAATCCGGCCCTTCCCTCATGAGGGCTCTGATGACGGTCGGGGCGGTGTAGATAATATTCACGCCGAATTTCTCCACAATTCTCCAGAACCTTCCCGGATCGGGATATGTCGGGATACCTTCAAACATGAGGCTTGTCGCACCATTGCTTAACGGCCCGTACACTATATAACTGTGGCCGGTAACCCAGCCGATATCCGCAGTGCAGAAGTGGATATCTTCTTCGTGATAATCGAAGATCCAGCTGAAGGTAAGGTTTGTGAAGAGCATGTATCCGCCGACGGTATGCAGCACCCCTTTCGGTTTGCCGGTGGAGCCGGAGGTATAGAGAATGAAGAGCGGGTCTTCGGCATCCATCTGCTCGGGTTCGCAGTAATCTTTGATTTCCGGGTCGTTCATTTCATCGTGCCACCATATGTCTCTTGCAGGCTCCATGTCGACATGACCGGTCCTCATCACCACGATCACTTTTTCTATCGTCGGGCATTCCTGGATCGAAGTATCTGCGTTCGCCTTGAGAGGGACATTCCTTCCGCCGCGAACTCCCTTGTCAGCGGTAACGAGCAGTTTCGACCTGCAGTCCTGTATACGGTCTCTCAGCGCGGCTGCACTGAATCCGCCAAAGACAATACTGTGGATTGCGCCTATCCGCGCGCAGGCAAGCATCGAGATAACAAGTTCAGGAATCATGGGGAGATAGATGGTAACCCTGTCTCCTTTCCTGACCCCGTACTTCTTGAGGACGTTGGCGAACCGGTTTACCTCGTGATACAGCTGCTGATAGGTGTATGTTTTATAGGTGCCGTCGTCCGCTTCCCATATGATCGCTGCCTTGTTCCTGAGGGGTGTGTTCACGAACCTGTCGAGACAGTTATACGAAGCGTTCAGTTTCCCCCCGACGAACCATTTTATCTGGGGTTTCATAAAGTCGTATTCAAGAACCTTGTCCCATTTTTTGAACCAGGAGAGACGTTGTTCTGCCATCTCGCCCCAGAAACCCTCAGGGTCATCGATCGACCTTTTGTATAAGGCTTCATAGTCCGCAAGGCTCTTGATGTGAGCCCTCCCGCTGAAATCTTTCGAGGGCGGAAATGTTCTTTTTTCTGCCATCAATACGTCGATACTCTCTTTAGACATCCTTTCTACCTCCCTGACGAAATAGATTAGTAAGCACTATTGTACATGAACAGGAGTATTCCTTGTTCCCGTGAGAGTGACAGGTGGCGTGAGAGAATTCAGTGTTATGGGTGTTCTCATGCACTGTACTCTTACATAGTCCTCGGATACCGGAGACTTGCCACCATATCCTGTACCTCTTTCGGGGGTTCCTTCGTCAGCTTCGAAACGACATAGGTTACCACAAAGTTGATCATCATACCGATTGTGCCGATGCCTTCAGGAGAAATACCCCACAGCCAGTTTTCAGCCTTGTTCATGTCAGGGCTTACGAACTTGAAGTAAATGATATATGCAGCCGTAAAAATTATCCCGGAGAGCATGCCCAGAATTGCGCCCTCTTTTGTGGCCCTTTTCCAGAAAACCCCCATGATGATAACCGGGAAGAACGAGGAGGCCGCAAGACCAAAGGCAAAGGCTACGACCTGTGCAACGAATCCCGGGGGATGGATGCCGAAGTATCCGGCCACCATGACTGCACCTCCGGCAGCAATTCTCGCGGCGATCAGTTCGCCTTTCTCGGAGATGCCCGGGGAGATGACGTTCTTTATCAGGTCATGGGAAAACGCAGATGCGATGACGAGGAGAAGGCCGGCAGCAGTCGACAGCGCCGCAGCAAGCCCTCCTGCCGCAACGAGCGCAATTACCCACGCGGGGAGTTTCGCAATCTCGGGATTGGCCAGAACTATTATATCCCTGTCGATATAGAGTTCAGTGGTGCTTGTTTCATCAAGCGGTGTGCTCACAACCCTTTCACCGTAAGGTCCGACCGCGTTTGTATCAAATGCGAGTTTCCCTTTAAACGCATTCCCTTTGGCATACTGGATTTTGCCGTCTCCGTTTTTGTCCTTCCATGCGACGAGGCCGGTTTTTTCCCAGTTTTTAAACCAGCTCGGCGCTTCGGTATAGCTTTTATTGTTCAGTGTTTGGATCATATTCAGCCTGGCGAATGATGCGACAGCAGGAGCAGCAGTGTAGAGAATTGCAATAAAGAGCAATGCCCAGCCGGCCGAGGCGCGCGCACCCCTGATAGTCGGCGTCGTGAAGAAACGGATGATGATATGCGGCAGTCCGGCTGTCCCTACCATAAGCGCAAAAGTTATCATGAACACATCAATAGTGCTCTTGCTCCCTCCGCTTGTGTAGGCAGAGAACCCCAGTTCCATCTGTATTTGATTGAGCTTGTCGAGCAGGTACCCTCCGCTGGTACCCAGTATCTGCATGCCGTTTTCACTAAGCTGACTGCCATACCCGAACTGCGGGATCGGGTTCCCTGTCAACATGATCGAGATGAAGATAGCCGGAATGAGATATGCGGTAATCAACACGCAGTATTGCGCGACCTGTGTATAGGTAATCCCTTTCATCCCCCCGAGGACTGCATAAATAAAAACAATTCCCATGCCGATCATGACTCCTGTATTAATGGGAACTTCCAGGAACCGCGAAAATACGACGCCGACACCGCGCATCTGTCCTGCGACATAGGTGAAAGAAACAAAGATTGCGCAGATGACCGCGACAACACGCGCTGCCTGTGAATAGTAGCGTTCCCCGACGAACATCGGTACGGTATATTTCCCGTATTTTCTGAGATACGGGGCAAGGAGCATTGCGAGAAGCACATACCCGCCGGTCCATCCCATGAGATACATGGCTCCGTCCCTGCCGAGGAACGATATCAACCCTGCCATTGAGATGAACGAAGCGGCTGACATCCAGTCAGCGCCGGTTGCCATTCCGTTCAGCACCGGATGTATCTGCTTTGCAGCAACATAAAATTCACCGGTCGATTTTGCCTTCGCCCAGATGGCAATACCGATATACAGAGCAAATGTTATACCAACGATTATCCACGTCCAAGCTATAATACTCATAAAGGTCTCCTTTCAAAAGTAATGATCACCAGTAACTGGTCGATTGAGCCTGCATATAACGTCTGCTCATCGTTCGTGGACATCATATTTTGTATCCAGCGCGTTCATCAGCCTGACGTAGACAGCGATGAGTACCACAAATATCACTTCCGACCCCTGATTCGCAAACCAGAACCCCAGGGGGAAGCCGAAAAGCCTTATGGTATCAAGCGAATCCGCGAAAATTATTCCGCAGAGATAGGATACGACAAACCAGATGGAGAGAAGAATAATGATATAGGTCAGATTCTGTCTCCAGTATGCTTCAAATTTATCTTGTTCCGCCATGACTAACCCTCCTCATTTTATTTAATATGCTGATGCTCTCATAAAGCACAATATGCTTCTCTCCTTTCAGACACCCTTAGCCGTATTGCCAAAGGCTATGGACCATTTTCACGTTCTTGCTCACCTCCTTTTCAAAAGACGTCATATTTTCCGGGGCCTTCCTGTTCCGAGGAGGTCCCTGAGTGAATGAATTCCATATTTTTCCAGGGATTGTATGAACCTCTGGAAAAGCTGTGCAGTCACAAACGCATCATTCAGTGCATTGTGTGCATCACTGACCTGTATGGAATATTTTTGCGCAAGGGAGAATAAATCCACCTGTTCCTTGATCCCGGCGTGAAATGCGCAGGTTTGTTCCTCCCTGTGCCGTATCCAGGTATAGACCATCTGTGTATCGAGCGAGGGGCTCTGGAGGGGGAAACCGAACAGCCTCTCCATCTCTTTATTGATAAATGCCAGGTCTATCGCTACGAAATGGCCGATCAAAATTCCGTCCGCACAAAAATCGAGGAACTCAGGGAGGAGCTTGTCGATTGTCGGACAGACAGAGGCCTCGGAAGGCGTGATTCCGTGGATTATTACACTTTTCCCGGTCAACTCAGTCTCCGGGGCAATGACCCGGTAATAGGTGCTCCCGATGTCAATCCTTCTCCCGAACATCTTGAGCGCGCCGATAGATACAACGGAATCTTTTTTCAGGTTGAGGCCGGTAAGTTCTGTATCGAACACAATATAGGTTGCCTCAGAAAGCGGGACGTCGAGCTTCATATTTTCCGGGACAGACAGATGTTTCAGGGCGGACGGATGGAGGCCCCGTTTCCCCAGGATTTTCCGGAGCATTTTCTTCTTATATGCGGTCAATATATTACTCATCAAAGGATTGATCCTGTGCCTGGATTATATTTCTTGTTAATGATTTCCTGTGTTTTTGCGATAAGCTGGCATGATTCCTTGAATACTTTTCTTTCGAAATTATTGAGCTCCCTGGGATTCAGATAGTTGTCCGGTTCCAGGCCTTCTTCAATCTGGGCATGCTGCCGGCGTATCCTTAAAAACGACAGGAATTCAAACGCATGTTCCAGATCTCCGCCGAATTCGGTCATAATGGTATGCCGGTGGCTGAGGGCATGTATCCTCTCGATCGTTGAAGTCTCGGGGATTCTGTTTTCGAGACTGAACAAGCGGACGATATTGACCAGAGGAGCCAGACAGGTGAATTTGAGGTTCAGTTTGTTTTTGTGCTCACCGCTTCTTTCCACCACAAAGGTCCTGAAAAAACCGAGAGGAGGACGAACCTGCACCGATATCTGGGCCATATACTTCAGGAACAGGTCCTGATTTTTCAAGGTCTTTATCAGCTGACTTCTCAGGCGCTGGGCGAGGGTGAAATCGCCATGCGCAGGTCTGAAATCGAATACGATGCACGAGGCAAGCACTGCCTCGCTGGTAGGGGTATGGATCCATTGTGAGAAATATTTTTCCCAAACGGTGAGCGGCTGGCGCCATTGCGGATTTGCCGCCATATAATTACCGGGACAGAGAGGAAAGCCGCACTGCACAAGGGCGTCCCTCATAGTCTCTGCCAGCCGGGTGAAATATTCCCCCGCAGCGCGTGCCTCGGCTTCAGTTTTCGGGTCCTGATAAATGATCGCGTTATCCTGGTCGGTCTTGTATGTCTGCTCCTTTCTTCCTTCGCTGCCGAACACAATCCAGCAATAAGGAAGCGGAGGCTGGCCGAGCTGCGTCTCGATACTCTCAAGCAGTTTATTGAGGAGTCTGTCGTTAATTTCGGTGATGATCGCGGTGATACTGCTTGCCTTTGCCCCTTCCTTGAGAAGCAGGGAAATGACCTTCTCTATATTTCTCGACTCAGAAATGAGTCCGTCCAGCGTGTCCTGACTTTCGATATCTCTCACAATAGAAAGAGGAGAGGTACCCTGCAGTACCATGAGGTCATGATTTGTCAGCATACCTTTGAGCTGGCCGTTTCTCATTACGATGACGTGGTGGATATTATGCTGAATCATTTTCAGTACCGCTTCAAAACACACATCCTGGGTGTCTACCCTCACCGTGGGAGGAGACATGATATTTCTGACAGGATCGCCAACATTCCTGTCCTGTGAGACAACCCTGTCTCTCAGGTCCCGGTCTGTCACTATACCTACAGGCTGACCCTCTCCATTGACGATGATAAGGGAGCTTATGTTATTCCTGGCCATGACCAGGGCAGCTTCCTGTATTGAAATGTTCTCCAGGACGGTTATCACCTCTTTGAGCGCAATATCTTCAAGGCGGGTTTTAAAGAGCAGACTGTTGCTGCTTCCGTATAAGAGCGGCTTGCTCCCGATCGACCCTAATGGTTTCTCGATATATTTTTCAAGGTGAGACTGGAGGAAGTATTCGGAAAAAGAGGGATTTGACTCGAGCAGGCGGAGAACAGTATCTCTTGTCATGAGATAGCAGATTGTGTCCTCGATTGTGATAACGTTTGCTTTTGCCTTGTCTCTTCCCAGGAGAGAAAGAAATCCGATTGTATCTCCCTCTCCCCTGAAATCAATGATGATTTCTTCCCCGTTATCCGTGCTGCGGTAAACTTTTACTCCGCCTTTATAAATAATATGGAGGAATTCGCTGGGGGGGCCATCCTGCTTCAGGATAAGGGTTTCTTTGGGATAGAATTGTGCGGTCAGATTTTGTGCAACCTTTTTCAGAACAAAGTCGTCAATGTTCTGAAAAGGCGGGGTGTTTATTAAAAAATCTATAATATCATAGACATCCATGTACTTAACATGCTGTTCAAGAGTCAAGTACGTGATATTATCCCATTAGAAGAAAAAAATCAAATAATTATTTAATAATTATAACAATTGATTTAATAGTGGGGGAGGGCGGTTCGTGAAAGCTTTAAGCTGAAAAGTATAACAATTTGCATAAAAATCAGGCAGATAATTGTCAGTATTTGCAAAAAAGCCCGAATTACCGGAGGATTAACTCCGGTAATTCGATAAGCATTTGTTGGAACAATATATTATTCAGCACCTAATCCAACGTATGTTCTAACCTTTTCATCTTCGAATTTTTCTTCGGCCTTCTTCTCCGGAGAGACGAGTGAAACAAGAATACCGACGAGAAAAGCCAGCCCCATGGAAAAAATTGCGGGGTTCTTCATAGGAAAAACCGGTTTCGGCAAGGTAGCCTTTAATTCCTTGATTTGAGTTTCGGTCTGAGCGTTTTCTTCCACTATGACCGCGTCTATATGCGGTATATTCTTCCCGGCGGCCTTTTGCTGTTCCAGTATTTCGATTCTGGTTTTCGACTCCGTCTCCAGAGCCTTGATCTGTGTCTCTAACACGTTATCAGAGTTCCACGGGCTTGCCCGTGGGTATCTAAGGGAAAGGTCTCTTTTTTTCTGAACCTGAAGAACTCGCGCATGCGGGTTACCAGATCATGGCTTTGTATCTCTCGATGACCATGTCCTGTATCTTTGAGATGAGCTGGAACGTCTCCTTTGCGATTCTTTTTTCAAGGTTGCTTAGCCCGTTGGGGTCGATAAAATTATTGATCTCTTTCTCTTCCTTCAACTGTTCGAACTGGTGCTGGATCCTCAGGAGCATGATGAACTCAAAGGAATGGATAAGCTCATCGGCATATTCCTTTACGATTGTGTGCACGTCTCTCAGTAAATGTATCCGTTCGATCGTTGATGTTTCGCGGATACCTTTTTCGAGCGCGAACAGTCTGACTATATCCAGCAGGGGTGCAAGCCCCTTTATCTTCAGATTGAGCTTGTCTTTGTGCTCTCCGCTCTTTTCGACAACAAACGTCTTCAGGAACCCTATCGGGGGCATGTTCTTGATCGCCATATTGGCTATGTAACCAAGGAATACTTTCTGGTCTTTCACAAGGGAATGGATGTAGTCTTTGAGCCATTCTACAAGCCGCATTTCTCCGTATATCGGTCTCAGGTCGAAAAAGGTAACAGAGTTGAGCACCGCATCAGAAGTAGGGGTGGATATCCAGTTCATAAAGTATTTTCTCCACATATGGAGCGGCTGACGCCACATGGGGTTCGTTGCCATGAAATCTGCGGGGCAGGAAGGGAACCCGCATTTAAGGAGGCCGTCCCTTACAAAGAATGAAAACTGCCTGAAGTATTCCTCTGCAGCCTTTTCCTCCTCGTCAGACGCGGGGTCTGCATAAATAAGCGCATTATCCTGGTCGGTTTTGAAGGTCTGTTCCTTACGGCCTTCGCTGCCGAACGCGATCCAGCAGTACGGGACCGGCGGTTCCCCGAACTGCTCCTCAGCGAACTGGAGGACCTTCCGGACAAGCCTGTCGTTTATCTCGGTAATAATTCGCGTGATGTTGCTCGCTTTTGCGCCTTCAGTCAGCAGCAACCCTACGATATTATTGATCTTCATCGATACCGGGACCAGTCCTTCCACGGTTTTCTGGCTTTCGATGTCTTTTACGATAGACAGCGGAGAGGTCCCCTGCAGGAGCATAAGGTCATGGTTGGTGAGGATGCCCTTGAGTTTGTCACCCTTCATGATGAGCAGGTGATGGACGTTATGTTTCACCATTTTTATAATTGCCTCAAAACAGTATTCGTTCATGTCGGAACGGACATGTGGAAAACTCATGATGTCCGTGACAGGATCACTGCAGTTCTTCCCCTGAGAGACTACCTTGTCCCGGAGGTCCCTGTCGGTAACTATCCCCGAGGGACGCCCGTTTGCGTCGATAAGGATGAGGGCGCTTATCTTCCGGTGAGACATTATCTGCGCAGCCTTTTGTATGGTAATGTCCTGTTCGGCAGTAATGACCTCTTTCGCAGCGAGTTGTCCGACCGGTATGGTGAAAAGGATTC
>JAKLQR010000304.1 GCA_022013235.1 Thermodesulfovibrionales bacterium
CATGCTTGTCGGTATCGCAATTGTCATCGTACTCTTATCAATGGCGTACCGCGATAAACTTGAAACAATATTCAGGAGGTAGCGCAGGTAATCTATAAGATACTTTATGGAAATAATTCTGTTATCGAAAGGAGGAGTGAAGATACGATGCGGTAAAGAGACGATCATCCGGTTGATGGCAGTGTTGCAGGAATAAAAGATAAAATTATTACACAAAAGGGGGACCCCATGGAATATGCAGGAACGACTCACCATGCAACAAACAGGAAGTTTTCAAGAACACCCTGTTCTATCGAAATCGATTATTCTGTTTTTTCGAATGATGCAAAGCAACGCAGATTGATAGACCTGAAAGCAAATGCGATCGATATGAGCAAGGCAGGTATCGGCATTCAGACCGACTATCCGCTCTCGGCGGGAAATATTGTATGGTTCAACAGCGGGATAGTGGAAAAGGTAGGATATGTGCGCTGGTGCACACAGGCTGACAGCGGGTACAAGGCAGGGGTAGAGTTAGACGGGAAATATGTTGTCCAGCTTGATGAGGCAACTGAGGTATTCAATAAACGGCTTGAGGCGCTGGAAAAAAGATGCCTTGATCCTGACGAAAAACCTGAAGAACTCTTACAGGCGACTAAAGAAGCGATAGATGACGTGCTGTTATCCTGTGCAAAATTCGAACAGCAGGTGCATGACAAGGATGTTATCCGGTCAACAAGGATAAGGTTCAGGGAGAAAACCAATGCGATCCTGTCCAAAAGTTACTGTATCAATCGCGCCCGGACATGGCCGCAGGGTCAGCAGGGTGACTATAAGACACTTGAAATCGCCTACAAGAATACCCCGTTATCAGAAGGCATCGGATATTATCTGGACCGCTACCTGTTGGATGCAGACCTTGGCCCGGCAGTGAGGAACAGGATACAGAAACTTGAAGGAATATTAAGAGAAGAATTGAGAAAAAGGGAGAAACCGTCTGTTTTGAACATTGCCTGCGGGTCATGCCGTGAAGTGTTTACGCTTGCACGGGACATTGAGGAATCAGGGGCCCGTTTTACCTGTATTGACATCGACAACGATGCCCTCTCTTTTTCAGCAAACCGTTTGTCGTATACGAATATTTCCCCGCTTACCTCAAACCAGGTTGTGCTGCGGAAATACAATGCCCTAAGGATGTTTGATCACGAGTTGAACATAAGTGAATTCGGGAAACAGGATATTATATACAGTGTCGGGTTTTTTGATTACCTTGATTCTGAATTCCTTGCACGGCTGTTCAATAGTCTTTACAAGCTGCTGAATCCGGGAGGATTGCTTATTACCTCATTCAAGGACGCAAACCGTTACAGACACCAGGATTACCACTGGATTACAGACTGGGATGGCTTCTTGCAGCGAAATGAAGAAGATTTTTACCGGATATTTTCCGATGCTGAAATTCCGGAAACTTCAATCAACGAAACCCGTGAGGATTCAGGCGTCATAGTTTTTTATCTGGCAGCATCATAGCACGGAGTTGCTCCATTTGATATACTGTAAGGGTTTCAGGGATATCAATACGACAGTCCTCTTAGGGAAGGCCTGATAAGACACGGGAGTATCAAGGATTATGAAAAAAGCGGTGATTACCGGTATAGGAATAGTTTCCCCTGTCGGTATCGGCAAGGACGAATACTGGCATAGCCTTGAACAGGGCAAAACAGGATTCAGGCTGGTAAGTCTTTTCGATACCTCTGCGCTCAATGTTCATCGTGCCGGAGAGATCGGTGATTTCGATCCTGTTCCCTTGCTCGGCAAGAAGGGGCTCCGGACGCTTGACAGAAGCACCCGGTTGATCAATGTTGCAGCAAAGCTTGCCCTGGATGATTCGGGTTTGGAGATTACAGAAGAAAATTCATGTACCATAGGTGTTTCAATCGGAGCTACGTTCGGCAGTCTTCATAGTATTGCAGAGTTTGATCGTCAGGGCCTTGTCGAAGGACCAAAGTATGTCAATCCCTCTTATTTCCCGAATACGGTGCTCAACTCACCTGCAAGCCAGGTATCGATAAGATTCAAGATCAGGGGATTCAATGCAACAATCTCGACCGGGTTTTGTGCAGGGCTCGATGCTGTCTCATATGCAGCCGATTTTATCAGGCTCGGACGGGCTGACATTGTCCTCGCAGGTGGCGTCGAAGAGTTATGTGAAGAAACATTCCTAGGGTTTTACAATCTCGGCTGTCTTTCAGGCATTGATGGTTCCGAACCTGTCTCTTGCCCATTCGATGTGCGAAGAAAGGGGATAATCCTCTCTGAAGGGGCTGCTGTTCTTGTTCTTGAGGAGGAAAAGCGTGCGCTTGAGAGAGGCGCTGAAATCTATGCGACTGTTCTTGGTTACAGCAATTCCTTTGATTATGAATCGACGATAGATTTTTCCCATAACGGAAAAGGGTTGGGGAATGCAATAAAGAACGCGCTGAAAGAAGCGTCTCTGGCGCCGGAGGAGATAGACTATATTGGCTCATGCGCAAATGCTACCAGAGGTCTTGACAGAATGGAGACATTAGTAGTCAAAGACGTCTTCGGCAAATATGCGTATGACATTCCCGTAAGTTCGATTAAATCCATGATAGGAGAGACCTTTTCCGCTTCCGGAGCGCTTTCACTTGCAGCCTCGACAGGTTGTCTCCACCGGGGATTTATCCCGCCAACAGTGAATTATGAAGAGCAGGACCCGAAATGCGATCTCGACTACGTGCCGAACGCAGCGAGAAAGAAAATGATAGAGAATGCACTCGTACTCACTGCAGATCCTTATGGCAATAATATAGCGATGGTAATTGGAAAAGATGCAAGATGACAACGGAACTTGACATCAGGGCAATCAAGAAACTGATTCCGCAGAGGTATCCTTTTCTCATGATTGACAGAGTGCTTCATGTAGAACCGGGGAAAGAGGCTGTTGCGGTAAAAAATGTCTCAATCAATGAACCATTTTTCCCCGGCCATTTTCCAGACGCCCCGGTGATGCCGGGCGCCCTTATCATCGAGGCAATGGCGCAGACTGCGATTATACTGTTCGCCGCTGGAAAGGAAATTACCGGCGAAGATACAAAGTCACTCTACTATTTCGGTTCGTGCAAGGCACGGTTTCTTCACCCTGTTGTGCCCGGTGACCAGTTGAGGATAAAAGTGGTAAACGTGAAATCTCTGCCGGCAGGCGCGTATGTTTCAGGAGAAGCTTTTGTCGATGATACAAAAGTTGCGGAAGCAGAGCTTGTGTTCAGTGCCAAAAATGAATAAACGGGTAGTCATAACAGGGCTTGGCGTTGTTTCCTCCATCGGAATCGGATGGGGGCAATTCTGGAATAACCTTTTAAAAGGGACATCCGGTATAAGTGCTGTTTCATCATTCGATACTTCGAATCATTTCACGCACAACGGCGGGGAAGTCAAGAACTTTATGCCGAAAGAATTCATCACGGAAGACCGTTTAGAATCATTAAACCGTTCTTCTCAAATGGCATTGGCTTCAACCAAACTCGCATTCGCTGACTCGGGCATTCATCCGGGATACCTGAACAACTATACAGTTGGTGTTTCGCTTGGTACAACACTGGGTGACGCACAAACGATAGAGGATATTGATGCGTTACTTATTGAGAAGAAGTTGATTGGAAGAAGTAATATTTTGAAAATTCCCACATACACTGCCCCGTGCAACATAGCGAAGGAATACAAAATCAATGGCCCTGTTCTTATTTTCACAACTGCATGTGCAGCAGGAAATTATGCTATTTCCTATGGGTATGATTTGATCAAGCTTAACAGGGCAGACATTGTTATCGCGGGTGCATCAGATCCATTCTCCCGCATTGAGTTCACAGGATTTAATCAGTTAAATGCAGTCGCACCCGAGAAATGTCAGCCTTTTGACAAGAACAGGAAAGGCATGATGGTGGCAGAAGGTGCAGGGATGCTCATACTGGAATCCCTTGAGAGTGCCTTACAGAGAAATGCTGATATTTATGCGGAAATATTAGGATACGGCCTCAGCTGTGACGCGCAGCATATGACGCAGCCGTCTGTTGACGGGGTTGCTATGTGTATGATTAAGGCGATGAAAGAAGCCGGTATCCAAAAAGAAGATGTAGATTATATCAGCGCCCACGGAACCGGAACTCAGGCGAACGACAGGACAGAATGCGCAGCAATTAAACAGGTTTTTGGAGACCGGTACAAACAAATCCCGGTTAGCTCCATCAAATCGATGATCGGCCATACCATGGGAGCGGCTTCTGCCATCGAAGGGGTAACCTGTGCGCTGGTTGTGAAGAATGATATTATTCCACCGACGATTAACTTTGAGACACCTGACCCGGAGTGTGATATCGATTGTGTGCCCAACAAAGCAAGGAAACATACTGTGAATATCGCCCTGAATAATTCCTATGCCTTTGGAGGAAATAATGCGTCATTAGTGGTAAAAAAATATATATAATATTTATAAAGGGGAGGAGAAGCACTTATGTCTGAAAACGTAGAAAAGGAAATAATATCGATCATCTCAGATGTTTCAGGATTTGATCCCGAAGAGATAACGCCTGACAAAAATTTAGCAACTGAGCTGGAAATAGATTCTATTAAAGCTATTGAGATTACCGTAGCAATAGAGAAAAAATTCAAAATATCCGTAAGGGATGAAGATGTGCCAAATATTACCACACTGAAGCAAGCGGTAGAACTTGTAACGTCGTTATTAAGCGAGAAG
>JAKLQR010000305.1 GCA_022013235.1 Thermodesulfovibrionales bacterium
AGCGGCCGTCTCTTTTTGGTAATCACACCATCGCTGTTCATAAACCGAATGAGACAGAAGTGAAACATCCGTAGTCTGTCCGTCGCCCTCCCACTCGTCAAGTCCATAATCATAGCGAATGCCGCCCAGCTCCGTCAGGACATAGCGGGCATGCGGTTTGACGCCGTCGTCGTTTCTTCGCCAACGGAAAATCATCAGTGATGCATCTTCCGGAAGGTGTCGGGATAAATTCAAATGACAGCGTTTCTGCCATATATCCAGAGGAGGTGGAACTTCCTTCTTCGACTCTTTATACTCGACATGAAGTTCAAGACGCTTTGGTTGATGATTGTTTTCAAAGGCGAATTTGACAAGACAAGACAAAGTTTCAACGAATCTCGGCAATTCTGGATTGAAATTAGGGTCAATGAGCAGAATTTCTTGGCTGACATTCAAAAGCTTTCTTGCGCAACAGGCAAGATCATACGCTTTTCGGGGTACAATTTTCTCTCTCGGGACATTCCAGAACAACGTGGCTGCATCAATGTCTTGCGCAATCAGAATCTTTTCTCGATTTTGGGGATTCGCAGAAGCAATGATGGCATGAAAGGGCCTTGTTTCATGTTGCTTTGTCGCGTTGGCAAGCCATGAGAGACCCTTGTCGTAATCCCTATTGGCGCTGACTAATTTGTTCTTCATGTTCCGGAGCTTTTCAATAACAGCCGTTCTTTTTGCACCCTGCATCTTACAGACAGTGTTCGCAGACCTTTCCCACCTACCGGGGAAACGGGAGATTAACCTACCATGCTCAAAACCACATTGATCGACCACATATTTAAAAGCAGACCAATCGTTGACGCATTCTGGATCCAGGGCATATTCATGGTGCATGATCAGAAAAGCTCCTTTTCCCTTTCGGTAAAGAATCCGTCTGGCCACTTGTCGATAAAATCGCCATCCTCGGAAATTCTCAGTTCCATAAGTTCCGTCCCGTGCTCTGTCGGCTTGGCATAAATCACTGCCACGTCTTCAGGGCGGAGGGGGCTTTCACCTTCTTTCAATTCGCCGTTAGTTGTTTCCCTAATCAAACGAAGCAGACGCAGGATCAGGTGCTCGCTATGGGTTTCGATGATAAACTGATTCCCATATTCTGCTTCGACAGGGACTTCAAATAGAGGTTCCTGATAAGGTCCCGTTATTGCGGCTCTTCCCGCCATCTTGGAAAAAAAGCTGCCCAGTTCCGCCTGTAGTCGCGGATGGACGTGAATTTCCGGCTGCTCTATAAGAAGGATCTTGTTTTCGGAAAGTACACCTTGAACGAGGATGGGCAGCAATTGGCCGATTCCGAAACCCACGTCCTTGGGACTGACATCACACCCAGTATTTTTATCCACCAGCGAAAGCGCAAAAAGGTTTCGCTTCAGGACATCGACCTTTAGCTCATAACCGATGTCTAACCTATCAAACCACTCATTGACCTTGGCCACGAGGTCGGGCCTTTTCATCAGAATGTCCGGCGTGTATTTGCCGGATTTCCCCACGTTGGAGGGGATGTTGCCGGAATAGGAATACACCCTTTCCGGGTATTCTCTCAATGGTCCGATGTAAACGATACGTCGCAGATATTCCTTTAAAAATGATGAGGCCTCGGGCAACAACATAGAAACACTGGTAAAGGTATCATAAATCTCAGTCGTATCCGTTTTCGTTTTTCCCAGCGCCGCGAATTCCGGGATGTTCTGAAAGAGCCATTCCTCTTCTCCACTGAGATCAACTTCTTTGTAGCTGGGAAAGCAATTCGCCAGAGAAATCAATCTGTTGCTGCCAGGGAAATTGCGGATCTTCAAGAAGTCTTCATAAGATGCATGCAAGAGGGAGCGGTGAATGATTCTTGATAATCTCAATATCTTTTCTAATTGTCGGACTCTGGCTTGGAGGACTATAAATTCTATTTTCTTTTCTTCCAGCTCTTCATCTTTCAGTCCTGGCTCGTTTGCATTCAACTTATTATTTTCAGATTCTATCTTTGTTTATCGCTCTTCTAAATGCTTCTTCAATTTTGTCAGTTCAGCCACCGTTTTCTTGAAGTGACCGTTAATCGGATCGCAATATCCTTTTACCTTCACTCGAAGGTGCATGTTGAGCGCTCCTGCATACCCATCCCAATAATTCTTAATCAAACAATGCGCCAAGTTCATGTAATCCATGACCAGCACAGATCTCTTCAAATCGTACAACCATCTATCGAGCACCTCCGGGGTGTCGCCATCTCTTTCAAATTCAACCTTCTTTTTCAGGACAGCACGTTTCAGATAGGGTATCATCCAAACGTTCTTCCATTCCATAATGGGATCGGGATGGAGACTGTCCCTTGTCTTGATCGATTTCAGTAGGATCTCTCCTGTTTTATCCTGAGAAAAGGAGAACTCCAGAGATAGATCGGCCCATTTTTCAGGCTCCCAAATATAGTCGTACCATTGCATCATAGCCCAAGAGTATTTAAAAGAAAGCGACAGATTAAAGTCTTTCTTTGTATCGTGCCCATTGATGAATTCCTGATAACCGCCGAGATCAACGAGATTCCCCTTGGGGAGGAGAACGATCTTACCGTCACCCGCTTCTTCCAGCGTCTGTTTAAACAGCAGCAGGGACTGCATGAGCGAGCTCTTGCCGGAACTGTTCGGGCCGTAGATGAGGGTGATCGGTTTAAGAGGAATGCGTTGCATCTTCCCAAAGGCTTTGAAATTTTCGATGCCGATTTCGGTAAACATTGTGGCTCTCCTATTTATAGACACAGAACTTATAGTGATACTTTCTTTATGGTCAGTTTCAACGGTATGCGCAACGCATCGGCTTCAAGCTAAGCAAAAGGTCCAACCCCTCTCAGATTAGATTGAAACTACGGAGTTCGCTTTCGTAAGCTGTAGCCACATTATCCGCCCACGAGGCAATGTGCTCGTAAAGACTCGTAAGATTTCTATAATTCGAAATACCAAGAGCGGTTACACCGGTGCGCATATTACCAGTGCTGCCTTGCTTTGCACCCACTACCGTGATGATGGCAACGGTCTTCCCCTCACGGGATTTCGGGGAAAATTGTATCCACGAACCTCGCCACTCGTCGCGGTGTTTGAAGTAGTTTGCCACCGCATCGATCACCTGGACGTACGAGTATGTCGAAGTCGCAACAAGCTGATTATCGAGTGCCAATATGCCAGTCTTGCTGCTGTCTGAGCTGGCAAGACGGTGACCGTCAGAGAGTCCCCGCTTATGCATGCGATTGACATGAGAAATGACAGCAGATATGTCTGCCTGACATGCAACGAAAGCTGCACCGAGGAGATTCTCAATGACGTCGCATTCATCATCGACGACAGCGTCGATGTATTCTGCATCCCCCGAACTCTCAGCTCTTGTGATTGCACCAGTGCAGGCATCGACCGCGTCACCAAGCGTTTGTAAGACACGTTCAAGGGGAGTGGGGCCAGTGTGGATTCGTATAAGATCGATAAATTCACGATAGATATTCAAAGACGTTACCTCCAAAATCTGAAAATTGCCTTTCACTGGCACAGGATGAGCTTAGCAATGTAATGCCTGTGCGTTACTGCACTTTTTCATCCATTTCCTTTGTGTTCGTTATACCAATCAATTATTGAATAGGGGCCGTGATATAGCCCTCCGGCCCATGTACCTTGACAGGTTTTATCATCCTGCCAGCAGTCGTCGTGAATGACAATTCGTCCGCTTGCCGGGTATCCGATGATCGCCGGACGGCCAGATACTTCTCCAGCTTCAACAGTGTAGACCGTGCCCCGACTCGATGTTACGTGTGCTAGTCCACTTTGCCGCAAGGATTCGTATACTTCTCTAAAAGTAGGAGTTTTATTACACATTTTGATACCTCACCCGTCTTTTCATATTCTACTTCGACTTTATCACCTTGGTGCGGTTTGTTTTTCCCGCTGCGCCTGCTCTTTTGCCTTGGCCTCCGCCCGGGCCTGTTCGTCGGCTGCACGGGCGGTGCGGCCCTCGGGCGTATCAGGGTAAAGCTTGACGCTGACCTCCTTTTCTTCGAAGCGCCACATGCTGCCGGTCAGGGGATCGACGATCAACATGCCGGGGACTCCCCCGAAAAGCAGGTTGCCGATGTACCAGGGGTTCAGCTCTGGCGCGATCGAGACCTTCTCGGTCACGTATCCCTCTTTCGAGAGCGTGATATCGTAATACTTCTTCTGAAAATATCCGTCGCCTCTTTCCAGAGCGGCGGTGTGCGGGGTCTTGGCCTTGACGATGCTTTTTCCGGCGGCGACGTCGGTGATCTCACACTCCGCGCCGTCCGGCTGCGTCAGAATGGGAAGGGTTCGCGGCCCGTGGGACATGATCGTGGCGCAACCGGTCAGAAAGGACATACAAAAAAGGGTGGTTCCCGTAACGATGATCCTGGTCATGTGCTGCCTCCTCGATGCGTGGATTTTGAGGAGGGGTAGAGCAGCAACTATGCCAAAGAGAGATGTCGGTCTTTAATGCCCTGAAAATACTTGATTATGATTGAAGGATGCTTGTGCCGCCGTAAATGTTTTCGTAAACTATGTCACGAATTAAGTAATCATTGTTACGTTTTCATGCTACACGTCACCTTGCCGACTCTTTGCACGGGCAGAAAATCCAGCCAACGGATTCCATTTCAGGCCGCTTTATAATAGATGATCGACACCTCGGAATGCAATTCCTCAAGGCGGTCGGCGAGTGTCATTTTCCAACTTCTCCCTCACCATCGGCATGAATTCTGATTCGGGATTCCTCAACAATCCAGAGGCGGTGTTCTATGGGTTCCTGTTGCAGATAAGGCAAGGTCCGTTGAAAAGTCAAGATGGCCTGGCGCTTGCTTTGCCGGCTCAGCCTCAGGACCATGATGCCGGGGAGAAGGTGGGGCGGATAAGAACGTATATCTGCAAAATCGATGTCTATCGTGACGAGAATCCGATTTTCTTGTTGGCAGATCGTCATAACCCGTGAATCCGCTTCGCCCGTCAAAGCTTCATCTCGAACGGTCAGCGCATCGTAACCTGCCGAGCGGAGAATTTCAGCAATTTCTGTCGGCAGATTCTCATCGATCTTGAATTTCATGCCGCGGCCTCAGCGGTTGTCATGATGATGATGCGTTCTCTGGCGAGTTCCGCGGCATAGGCTATGGCGGCATGGATATCCTCCATTTCCAGCGTCGGATAGCTCCCCAATATTTCTGCGGCCTCCATTCCTTCCGAAAGATTGTCAAGGATGACGGACACCATAATCCTCGTACCCCTGATGCACGCCTTTCCGTGGCAGATATCGGGACGGACCGTAATTCTCTCTTGCCACTTCATAAAATTCCTCCTCTATATTGATTACTTGCGATACCTCGCCATCTCATTTTCATAAGGAATCGCCTTTCTCGCATCCCACAGCCGAAAGGTAAACCTAACCTTCGGAAATATCAACAGGCTTCTTCTTACCTATCGTAATGCTTTTTCGAAAAACATCGTCGGCTGACCTGGTTTGGAGTTTCCCTTCCCGGTATTCACGATAACGTCGTTCGGCCTCCTGCAGCCAGAGCTCTTCTACATCGGCATCGTCGTGATTATCGAGACTCTTGATCAGATTCATCGCCAGCCGGGCGCGATCCTGGGAAGAGAGGGAAAAAACTTCCTTTTCTATCTTCTTTAAATCGACATTCATCATCAGCCTCCTTGCCGAAAGGATAAACTTAACTTCATGCAATATCAACAGATATCTTCAATACGCAGAACGTGTCCCAACAAACCCATGATGCCGGTTCCACCTTGTCAGCGGGGCTGGAGTTGTTTTTCCCGCTGTGCCTGCTCTTTTGCCTTGGCCTCTGCCCGGGCTTGTTCGTCGGCCGTTCGGGTGGCGCGGCCCTCGGGTGTATCCGGGTAGAGCTTGACGCTGACGTCCTTTTCTTCGAAGCGCCACATGCTGCCGGTCAGCGGATCGACGATCAACATGCCGGGGATTCCCCCGAAAAGCAGGTTGCCGATGTACCACGGGTTCAGCT
>JAKLQR010000306.1 GCA_022013235.1 Thermodesulfovibrionales bacterium
CACATCCTGTCATGACCCTCATACTAACAAGGCAGCAGGTGGATGGCCTCCTTTCTGGCAAAAATCAACGCATGACGAGGTATGTATGGTTTGTCACGAAGCAATACCTCCGGGGGATATAGAATGGTAAAAGTTCAATTGCTCTTAGCAGTATTCGTCATATGTATACTTCTTATCTCTCCATCATCACTTTTTCCAAATTCGAGACTTGAAAGGCCCCATGGTGACAAGAACAAACTTCTCAAGGGTTGTGCAAGCTGTCATAAAGGTCATGGAATATATGATACGCCGATGCTTTCAGAAAGAAAAGAGATGTATTGCTTCAGATGTCATGGGCAGAGTATGTATTTAGAAAAAGCAAAGAGAGATGGAGACGTTGCCAGGGATGTTATAACCGCCAATATTCAGAGAGAATTCGAAAAGCCATATCATCATCCTATCGAAAAAATCGGAATTCATCAATATGGAGAAATACTGCCTGAAGTAGATTCATCCATGCCAAGGCATGCAGCATGCGGAGACTGCCACCATCATCACTTTGTGAAAGAAAAAAATACAATGTCAGGTATCAGGGGTACAAACAAAGACGGAGTCAAGGTGAAGATAACTTCTGAATATGAACTCTGTTTTAATTGTCACGCCTATAGCGCTAACTTGCCCGCAGACCAAACGAATAAAGCAGAGATTTTTAATATCTCGAACCCATCCTTTCATCCGATAATCACCCCAGGGAAAAATATTGATGTGCCAAGCCTTGTTCCTCCATTAACATCTACGAGCCTTATAAAATGCACAGACTGCCATAATAACGACGACAGTGCAGGTCCCAAAGGACCCCATGGGTCTTCCTATCGATTTCTCTTGTCAAGAAACTTTACCACAACTGACGGTGCAGAGGGCCCTTTTCAATATGAACTCTGTTATGGATGCCATCGAAGAAGTAGTATTCTCAATAATGAAAGCTTTCAGCTTCATGATCTGCATATTTCAACAGTCGGCACCTCTTGCAGGACATGCCACAATCCTCATGGGAGCGTTCAATATGCACATCTCATAGATTTTAACAGAGCATCTGTTCAGCCATCCAACAGCGGATACCTTGAGTATACAGTTCTCAGTAGCAGAGCAGGTCAATGTTTCCTTACCTGTCATGAAAAGAATCACGATCCAGCAGTGTATCCAGGAGCTATTCCGACACAGGCTCCGTCACGGTATCCATCACGTTTTGCTCCTCGGTCTCCTTTTAGCAGGTAAGATGGATATTATAGTGTGACCCCAAATGTATCAACTCTTTCATCTCCCTTACTGCCCTTTCCATGCCAACAGGCACAGATCTTGATACGATACTATGGCATATATATAGTCCTCTAAGACCTTGAATAGAAGCTATTTTTGAGTCATTGAATCATGGCTAAAGCCGGGGGATTCTCAGGCAACGTCAGCTAATGCCGGCGTTAGCGCCTGAATCCTCTACTCGAGGGCTAAAATGTTAGTGGACCTTCAATCCTTTTTTTCTATTATAATATCATCAGCCCAGGTCAAAGCAGCAGATACCGTTGGGAATCCTATAATACTGATAAGAAGTATGATCGTATGGTATATTTCCTCAGTCGTTGCTCCTGCTTGTAATGCCCTCCTTGTATGCGAATGCACCGAGCCTTCAGATCTGATTGCAGCAGCAGCGGATAATTGTATTAGATGAGAAGTTTTTTTATCAATCGGCCCTGCATTCCGTGTTGCCTTTCCGAGATTATCTACAGCAGTAAGAATTTTCTTGAACCGTTTTTTAATGCTTACATGTTGTTTTGGAAGCTTTGACATCACTACCTCCTTAATTTGCTTTAATTATTTTAGAGAGGGAGGAAATGTTTGTCAATGATGATGTAACCTTGATTCCCTGGTAAGGGATGAGAGGTGCAGATATTCTTCAGAACGTAATCAATATGGATGGACAACGCTGCTCATTATATGGGAGACTGAGCGGACAAAGAGTTGGAATGAAGGCTGGATTGTAGGGTTTGACGAAATGTGGAACAACTGGTAAGTTAGTCCTCCGGGAAGTAGGAAGAGATGACACGGAAGAAATGGATTCCGGAGGAGAAGAAGAAAATCGTATTGGCTGGTCTCAGAAATGAAGCATCAATTGATGAACTTTGCAGGCGTCACGGTATAAGCGGTGTCGTGTATTATCCAGGAAAAATCTGCACTTGATTATCGAGAGTCTAAGTGCGTGTTTGATGAAGGATTTATAAATCTAGTCTAAGGCATCAGATGTACTTGTTTCAAATAATATTCTCTATTTTTCGTTGTGTGGACGTTGTCCCTTTTTTTATGCGCTATGCTCACCACTATCCAGAGAGTTTAAGGTCCGGGATGATGTCCCGTCCTTTCGTTGAACAAGGAGCGACTCTGCCCATATCCTAAGCAGCTTTCTCTTTTTCGTCAAGAGCTCTCTGTTGTAGTTCGAAAATCAGTTTCGGTATGTCCTTATATCCCTTAATCCTTCTGAATTTCTTTTCTGCCCGCAGGAGGGCCGCCACAGCCCATCGCTGCACCATATCTCCTTTTCTCCACCGCTTCACTCGTCCGGTAACAGTGCGAGTTACCGAAAAACACGATTCTATCGGATTAGTTGAGCACAGCGTTTTCCTCAGCAAACCCGTTATCCCAATCCGATGTACTGTCAGCGTTTCCTCAAGCCCTTCTTTCAGGCTGGCTGCAGCGCTTGGGTTTAAACGATCCAGATATTTCACAGTAAGCTCCAATGACTGTTTTGCCTGTTCATACGTTTCCATGCCGTAGGCAGATCGTATCCGTGCATCTATGGCCTCCTGATGCTCCGGCGGCAGATGCTCACGCACGTTCCTCCTCTTATGCTGCTGGCAACGTTGCACGAGTACATCACTGCCATACATACGGGCGACCGCTGACCTCAGTGCCTTTGAGCCGTCCAGAACAAACAGATATTCCTTCTCTGCCGACAGCCCCCTCCGCGCCATGTCCTCAAGCAGTCCTATACATACTTCTCTGTTTTCGGTAGCTCCTTCTCGTAAGCCAAGAACATGCTTCCTGCCTGCCAGGTCCAGTCCAAGGGCAACTACCAGCAAGTGTCCCTTGAACTCGATACCGTCTATGAATATCGCACAGAGTTCCAGTGCCGTCAGATCACGCTCCAGAAACTCTTTCATCTGTTCAGCGGTCGCTTTGATGAAATGACGGCTCACGCTGGATTTCTTGATTCCATATCCCTTCAGGAATCCATCCAACGCCTCTTCGTAATTGCGGGTAGATAAGCCCAACACCAGCCTTTTGGTCATCAAGCCACTCATGCCCTTTGCGCTCTGAAAAGCTTTATAGGTGTTCAGCGGGATCTCTTTATTATTTTTGCTCCTGAGCCTGGGATGATCTATCAGGATCTTCTGTCCGTCGTAGCAGACACTCCCCAGTTCGCTGCCCCACCAGTGTGCTGTACGCTCAGGGTTCTTCATCCCTTTCTTACCTGCTATCTTCTGTCCCTCTGTCTCCATAACCGCTGACATAAGCATCAGCCCCACTTCCCGTGACATCTTCTCAATTGCCTCCGGCACCCCAAGCATAACCTCCGCCATTGGTAGAGGCAACTTAATCGTTATCTGTCCATCCCCTATCTCCCTGATTTTGCTGTTTGCTTTTCTTCCCATTGTCCGGTATTCTTTCTTCATAGCGACTCCTTTAAATCTTGTTTTTTCGTCGATTCAAGTTTAATCGAGTCGCTTTACTTCTTCAACGAACTTTGGGACATGATCAAGGTCCGGGGTTGAAGCCTTAGATAACGTGAAAAAAGATTTATCACATTTTTATCACAGTCCAACAAAAAAGGGCTTAGAGAATTCTCTAAACCCTTGATTTTACTGGTGGCGGGGAGAGGATTTGAACCTCTGACCTTCGGGTTATGAGCCCGACGAGCTACCGGACTGCTCCACCCCGCGATTGGTCTATCTACAATACCGGATCACCATTTTTTTGTCAAACGAATGCGTACGGGCCCATTATGTATGGTATGATAGTACAATCCGAAGATGATCGAATTCCTTATGCAGCTCAGATGGCAGGACCTGGTGGACATCACTGTCATGTCCTTCATCCTCTATCGCCTTCTCCTGATCATCAAGGGAACAAAAGCTGCCCATATGCTTATAGGGCTCGGCCTTCTCCTCGTAGCATCCTTCCTTACAAGGTATTTCGGACTCTATACGGTAGACTGGCTCATCCAGAGCTTCTGGGGGCAGATCGTCATTGCGATCATCATTCTTTTCCAGCCCGAGATACGGAGGGCTCTTGCACAGATGGGAGAGACGGGGTTTCTCAAGACCCTTACGACCGCGGAAGAGCTCAAGTCACTCGACGAGATCGTGAGGGCAACAGTCGCGCTTGCGAACAGAAAGATCGGCGCAATAATTGCAATCGAACGCGAGACGAGCCTGGGAGACTTTGTGGAGATCGGTACACGCCTTGATGCAAGGGTGTCGAAGGAAGTGCTGCTGAGTATCTTCCACCCGACTTCGCCTATCCATGACGGGGCTGTCGTGATCAGGGGGAACAGAATCATGGCGGCAGGATGCTTCCTGCCGATAGCCGTGAGTTCCGATCTCAGCAAATCGATGGGCACCCGCCACCGTGCGGGCTTGGGCCTCTCAGAAGAGACCGATGCAGTGATTATTATTGTATCGGAAGAGACGGGCCAGATATCCATGGCAATAAAGGGGAAAATGGATACGCC
>JAKLQR010000307.1 GCA_022013235.1 Thermodesulfovibrionales bacterium
AGGTCGTTCATCCCGGCATCAACAATGACAAACTCCTTCTTTTCCCCAGTTTTCAGATAGAGTACTTTCGTTACGAGGATGCCTGCGTTGCCTGCGATCGACCTGCCCGGTTCCATGATCAGCGTCAACTCTCTTCCCTTCAAAAGAGGGATGAGGCTCTTTGCAAGGTCTTTCGGCACCGGTGGATCTTCGTCCCTGTACGGGATTCCGAGTCCGCCTCCGATATCGAGATATTGTATCCTTATCCCCTGTTCGTTGAGGTCGTCAATCAGGATGAGGACTCTTTTCAGTGCATCAACGAAAGGCGAAATTTTGGTTATCTGGGACCCGATATGCTTGTGGACCCCGACAAGAGTGATGTTTCTGAGCGTGGACGCAAGCCTGTAGTATTCAAGGGCCTCTTCGATCGGTATCCCGAATTTATGTTTCTTCATCCCGGTTGCGATATAAGGGTGTGTTTCAGGATCGATATCAGGGTTAATCCGCAACGCAACCGGCGCCTTTGTCTTCATCTTCCCCGCAACCCTGTCGATCTCCCGCAGTTCTCGTTCAGACTCCACGTTGAACATTAGGATCTTCGATTTCAGGGCAAAACGTATCTCTTCCTCGGTTTTCCCGACCCCGGCGTAAACAATCTTTTTCGCAGGGATTCCTGCCTTGAGGGCAACGAACAATTCTCCGCCTGAAACGATATCGGCGCCTCCGCCCTGCGTTGCAAATAATCTGATAACCGCGGTGTTCGGGTTGGCCTTTACCGCAAAACAGATGATATGGGGATAATCATTGAACGCATCATCATACGCCTTGAAGTGCCTGAACAAGGTGCGATAACTGTAAATATAGAGAGGCGTACCGTATTTTTCAGCGAGCTTTTTTACCGGCACGTCTTCCGCGAATAATTCCCCAGCACGGTACTTGAAAAAATGCATCGGAGGTCTCCCTTTTCGTTATTTTTCTCTGCGTGCTGTATTTTACACAGTTTTTTCTTGTTATCTCAAGCAAGCCATGATTTGTATTTCCTGCTTTCGGGTATGGTAAAGTTTTATAGAGAGCTTTTGAATTCAACCTTCGGAGGTAGCTTTGGGAAAGAACATTGTCGAAAAAATATTTGAGGCCCACAGAGCATATGGAGATCTGAAACAAGGCACACCGGTCGGGGTCACCGTCGACCAGGTATATACGCAGGATGCAACAGGCACCATGACCTGGCTGCAGTTCGAAGCAATCGGCATCGAGCGGGTGAAAGTACCGCTCGCGGTCTCGTATGTAGACCATAATATGCTCCAGCAGAATTTTATGAATCCGGACGACCACCTCTTCCTTCAGACCGTCGCTGCCAGATACGGCGCGTATTTTTCGAGACCGGGGAATGGCATCTGCCATCAGGTCCATCTTGAGCAGTTCGCTGCTCCCGGGAAGATCGCTCTCGGCACTGACAGCCACACCCCTACGGGTGGCGGCATGGGGATGATCGCGATCGGCGTCGGTGGTCTGGATGCCGCGACAGTCATGGCCGGTTCGCCATTCGAGGTGACTATGCCAAAGGTCGTGAAGATCAATCTGACCGGAAAGCTCCAGCGGCCATGGGTTACGGCTATGGATGTTATCCTTGAAATCCTGGGAAGGCTGACCGTCAAGGGCGGAGTCGGCAAGATATTCGAATATGGTGGTCCCGGCGCAAAAGACCTGAATGTTCCTGAGAGAGCAACCATTACCAACATGGGGGCTGAACTCGGTGCTACCACCTCCATATTCCCGAGTGACAAAAAGACAAAGGCCTACCTTGCTGCTGTCGGCAGGGAAACCGACTGGATAGAACTCAAGGCTGATAAGGGCGCCAGGTACGCTGAAATTATTCAGATAGATCTCAGCGTGATCGAACCGATGATCGCACAGCCCCACAGCCCGGATAATGTCGTACCGGTAAAAAGTCTCAGGGGCAGAAAAGTGGATCAGGTCTGTATCGGCAGCTGTACCAATTCTTCGTATCAGGCTATGAAGGCTGTGGCATCGTTGCTGAAGGGCAATACCGTTGCGCACGGAGTCAACCTTCTGATAAACCCTGGTTCAAAGCAGGTGCATGAGATGATCGCAAAAGAGGGGCTCACCACCGACATGATCTCTGCCGGGGCAAGAATGCTTGAATCATCATGTGGCCCATGCATCGGCATGGGCGGGGCGCCGGGCAGCGGTCAGGTTTCCGTACGCTCATACAACAGGAATTTCAAGGGCAGAAGCGGCACAAAGGACGCCTCTGTCTATCTCGCAAGCCCGGTATCATGTGCGGTATTCGCGATAAAAGGAGAGATCGTCGATCCCCGCGAAGCAGGGTTGCATATCAGCAATTTTAAAGAACCAAAAAAGTATCTTATAAACAGAAATTTCATCGTTCCCCCGAAAGACGACTCCTCCGGGGTGGCAGTTATCAAGGGACCGAATATCAGGGAAATATCCGTAAAAGACCCCTTAAAAGACGTGATCGAAGCAGAAGTACTCTTAACGCTCGGTGACAACATCACGACAGACGATATCATGCCTGGCGGTTCTGCCGTGCTTCCCTATCGTTCGAATATCCCTGCAATCTCCGAATTTGTGTTCAGCAATATTGACAGCACATTCAGCAAACGGGCCCGGGAGGCAAAATCAGCAGGGGGAGGAATTCTTATCGGAGGCGAAAACTACGGCCAGGGTTCATCCAGGGAACACGCGGCCATCGCACCGATGTTCCTCGGTATACAGGCAGTTATCGCAAAATCCTTTGCGCGGATTCACAGGTCGAACCTGATCAACTTTGGCATTTTACCTCTTCTCTTCAGAAATGCAGAGGATGCTGAGAAGATTGAGCGGGGTGACAGGCTGGGCATGAAAGACCTGAAGAACACAGTGACCGGGAGTCAGTCCTACCACATCTACAACATAACCAAAGACTATACCTTTGAAGTACATTCGCAGCTGAATGAGCGAGAAAAGGAGATTATCATCTCCGGGGGCCTGCTGCCGAACACAAAAAGACATCTCCAGGATATTTGACAAGAAAACCATTGAAAGGTTAAATTAATTATTACGTTTGGGCCGCTAGCTCAGTTGGTAGAGCAACGCCCTTTTAAGGCGTGGGTCGTTGGTTCGAATCCAACGCGGCTCACCAAATGCGTCCCTATCGTCTAGCCTGGCCTAGGACATCGCCCTTTCAAGGCGGTAACACGGGTTCAAATCCCGTTGGGGACGCCATTTCAAATCAAAGGGTTGCAGAGATGCAATTCTTTTTTTTATGGTTCATTGCCGGCTCAAGACTATTTCCAATCCCCAAAAGTTTTTGTTACCATAATACCACTTTTATTTGGACCGGGGCACTCACATAAATAAAGATAAGGGAGGAGCTGTCAACACCTTGCAAATTGTTGAATATGCCGATCTTGACACATCGCGGGTCGGTCGTCAGTACCAAAAAATTATCGGCTTTCTCGAAAAAGATGATTTCCATTCCGCTGGGGTCAAGAAACTGGCAGAACATGATCTTTACAGGGCAAAGCTTGACGACAGGAACCGCCTGCTTTTCAGGATTGTGACATTCAAAGGGGCGCGTTATGCCCTGATACTTGAGGTTGTGCTCAATCATGCCTATGATAAATCAAGGTTTCTGAGAGGCGCCCGTGTTGATGAAGCAAAGATACCTCCACTTGAAGAATCTAACATCGTAAAGGAAAGTCTTCCGTCCCTCATCTATATGAATCCTTCGAACGCGCGCTTTCATCTTCTTGATAAGATAATCTCCTTCGCCCCGGAGCAGCAGGAAGTATATCAGCATCCTGTGCCGATTATCATTATCGGTCCGGCCGGCAGCGGGAAAACCGCCCTCACCCTTGAAAAGATGAAAAGGGTTCATGGGCAGGTTCTTTATGTGACATTGTCCCGGTACCTTGCGGATAACTCAAGAAATATCTATTACGCTCACCGTTACGAAAACGACGATCAGGAGATTTCATTCCTGTCCTTCAGAGAATTCCTTGAGACGATGCGGGTGCCCGAAGGCAGGGAAATCACTTACAGTATCTTTTCCAAATGGCTCCGGCGGTTTCCAAAACAGCAGCGTGTTTCCGATACTCATCGCTTGTACGAAGAGTTCCGCGGAGTTATAACAGGCTCAGTTGTTGACGCGCCCTGGCTGAGTCGTGAGGATTATCTGACCCTTGGCGTCCGGCGGTCCATTTATCTTGCCGATGAGCGTGAGCTTGTCTACACGCTGTTCGAAAAATATCTTGCTTTTCTTAAAGAAAACAGCTATTACGATCCCAATATCCTGGCGCACGACCACCTGAAGCATGTCCGGCAGATATACGACTTCATCGTGGTCGATGAAGTCCAGGATATAACAAACATTCAGCTTCAGCTCATTCTCAGGAGTTTGAAAAACCCCGACCACTTTATCCTGTGCGGTGATTCCAATCAGATAGTACACCCCAATTTCTTCTCATGGAGCAATCTCAAGTCCATGTTTTACAGTGCCGAATCGATGGAAAGCAGAAAGATAACGCGGATCCTGCAGTGTAATTTCCGCAATTCAGCGGCAGTAACCGACCTGTCGAACAATATACTCAGGATCAAACAGAAGCGCTTCGGTTCCATTGACAGGGAAAGCAACTATCTCATGAACAGCTTATCGGAACAAACCGGCGAGATTATCTTCGTGAGAGATACAGATACGGCGAAACGGGAGCTGAGCCGGAAGACACGGCGATCCGCCAAATTTGCAGTGCTGGTTATGCGCGACGAGGAAAAAGCCTCCGTGCGTCAGTTTTTCGATACGCCTCTTCTCTTCAGTATTAAGGAAGCAAAGGGCCTCGAGTACGAGAATGTTATTTTGGTAAATTTTATTTCTAATGAACGCGCGAGTTTCGAGGAGATAATAAATGGGGTCAGCCAGGAAGATTTGGATGGCAATCTTGAATACATGAGGGGCCGTGATAAGACCGATAAATCTCTGGAAGTGTATAAGTTCTTCATTAATTCCCTTTACGTTGCAGTTACCCGGGCAGTGCAGAGGCTTTACCTGGTAGAGAGCGACACCGGCCACCCCCTCATCCGGCTGCTTGGAATACAGAACGCCCGGGACAATGTGACCGTCGAAGTGAAGCAGTCAAGCCTTGAGGAATGGCAGGCGGAGGCACACAGACTGGAGCTTCAGGGCAGGCAGGAACAGGCCGATGAGATCAGGCGCGATATCCTTAAGACGCAGCCCGTGCCATGGGATGTGCTCAACCATGAAAGAGTACTTGAGCTTTTCGCCCGCGCCTGTGACAGCAAAGAGATTTCGCAAAAGCCTAAAAAGATGTTATTTGAATACGGTCTGTTTTATGATCAGCCAGGTCTTATCGAGGGACTCAGTCTGAAAGGATTTGACAAGGCAAAACGGATTTTTTTTCTGCAACAGGGCAGGCTATCCTTCAACCGGTCTCTGTATGATCAGCAGAGGGCAAATCTCTCAACAAGATATTTGCAGGGTTATGCGGGCAGATTCTATAAAGACATTATCAGGCAGTGTGAGCTTTATGGCGCAGACCACCGCACAGTTTTCAATAAGACGCCCCTGATGCTTGCAGCAAGCGCAGGTAATACGGCGCTTATGCAGGAATTACTTTCGGCCGGCGCTGATACCGAATTGACCGACAATTACGGCCTGACAGCTTGGCAGGGCGCTTTGCAAGGGGTAATGCAGGACAGAAGATTTGCCGCCGAGTTATTCCCCGGAGTGCACGAGATGCTGGCGCCCTCAAGTGTAAGCTTAAAGGCAGATGACCGGTTAATCAAAATTGATGGCCGTCAGGGCGAGTTTCTGCTGTTCCACATTTTCTTTGCTGCCTTGCACAATCGGATTCACCGCTATGTCCCTTTCACCGCCGTCGAACTAACGGAAATAGCAGCGTCACTGCCCGATAGCGTCATCCGCGATTACAGGAAAAAACGCGCGTATATATCGGCGCTGCTTTCAAAAAATGAAACGAACAGCGCCAACCCATACTGCAAGAAACTATTCAAACGAAAAAGAACCGGTCATTATATCCTTAATCCAAATATCTCCATACGACAAAAAGAGGATTGGATTGCTATCTACCATCATGCCAATATCGAGCTTATTGAGAAGACTGCTCCGGAAAGCGATAAATATTTACATGCAACTATTCGGTCTCTGACTTCTGATGAATATGAAGACATCTTTTGAAATTTAGGTGCGTGACAAAGACAGGAGAGGGGATGCACTTTGCTTGAGTTTACGAGGGCAATGTGCAGGGGAGAGAAAGGGGTGGGGTGAAAATGTGACGAGTCAGTCTATACTTTCGGTCTCATTTCTTTTTTTTCTTAGATTCTTTCAGATCGCTTAGTATTTTCGTAATGACAGGTTCTATAGCAGGCAACTCTTTTTTTACTACTGCCCATACAATTTTATAATCAATCCCGAAATAGAAATGAGTGATCTTATCCCTCATCCTTGCCATATCCGTCCAGGGAAGTTCTTTGTATTTTGTCCTTATTGCCTTTGGTATATTCTTGGATGCTTCCCCGATATTTTCGATCTTGAATGCAACAGCACTTCTGGTCTTCTCATCGGCAAGAAACTCCTTGCGATTCATGTTGCCGACGAACTCTTTTATATACCGAATTGCGTCATAAATATCCTGGATGAAGAGCTTCCATTCCCTCTTCATATGTAGACAACCTCTTTCAGTATGATTTTTTTAAGTTGAGGACGTATGCCGCCTTTTCTGACGAGGTCAACCTTTTTCCTGAGAAGTTTCTCCAGATACCGTTCCATCTCTATGAACTTGAGAAGGCCCGGAATATTTCTCTGATCAAATTCAACGAGGATGTCAATATCGCTTCTCTTTTTCTGCTCCCCGCGCACAAAAGACCCGAAGATCCCTATCTCGCTTACCTTATATTTCCGGCTTACCTCTGCCTTGTGCTCTTTAAGGATTTTCTTGACTTCTTCGATTGTGCTGGCAGCTCTCTTCATAGGCATATTGTAGCAATTTTATGAGGGTTTTACAGATAAAAGTTTATTTTCTCTATCTGCAATGGATCTAAAGGATTTTCAATTTTTAGGATGTTCTTGTCTATTTTTGATTCTGTATTTGCTTCAATCGATAAGCTGTCTTTAACAGTCAGTTTGCTGTTGATTACATCATTGAAAACAAAGCTTTCAGATTCAGCAAGTTTCACAGAATCAAAACTAATCTCATTCCCATCAACAGAAAGACCTTCATAATTTTGAAGTTTCACACCTTTTATTACTGCTGGATTTGGCGGAGAATATGAAGGATTTGATTGAGAAACAGTGTTATAATTTGAAGGATATTGTGTTGCTCCATCATCAGAAGTTGCACCAGTTGAAACATCAGAAGGTACTTCTGGAGGACCACCCATGCTTGTTTCAGCAAAAACATGACTACTCAAAATCAATAAAACAAATGCATAGAAGATCAACCAAACTTTCATTTTTGCAAGTACTTAATCCAGTCTTTGGCATTTTTAGATGATTCATGATGTGGGTCAAGTTTTAGTGATTTTTCTAAATACAGAATGGCTTCTTTTTTATTTCCAAGTTTTGCATAAGTCACTCCTAAATTGAAAGTGGTTTGCGGATGATTCGGTCTAACTTGTAAAGATTTTTCGAACAGTTTTTTGGCTTCCCCTAATTCATTTAGATTGGCTTTAGCCGAAGCCAGCTCATTATAAAAATATCCGCTTCTGTTATCTTGTTGATTTGCATATTGTTCTCCTAATGCAATGACTTCATCATATCTTTTTTCAGAATTCATCTGTTCCATTCTCTTTGCAATATTTTCATACAAGTTTTCATGGTTTCTTGGCATGCTTTCTTCGCCATGTGAATTCTCTGCTTTTAATCCAATGCCAATAGCAATTGTTGCAAGAAGTCCTTTTCCAGATGTCTTTAGAAAGTCTCTTCTATCCAT
>JAKLQR010000033.1 GCA_022013235.1 Thermodesulfovibrionales bacterium
AGCGTGGTGCAAATAGCACAGTCGGTGGCCGGGCGGCTGACCCATAACGTTAAATGTGAAATAATGATTACAGAAAAACTTAGAAAAATCCATAAAACACATAGGCTCGTAAACGGTGATGTATCATCACACACTAAATCTGCGCAAAGAATCACGAAGGAATGGCAAGAAGCAATAAAGTCTGAAATGGTATATACAGAAGTCTCAGTGTCGCCAGAAAATAATGAAAAAATTGACGTCATAGACTTGTCAACTAAAACAGCCTATGAATTGAAGGTGTCAGGTAAAAACACACATCATGAATTCTATAAAGATATAGCAAAAGTGCTGACCTATAATGAATATTCAGACAGAAAAATTTTAAAGCTCATTTTTTTATCTGAACCAGAAGGAATAAAATCGTTAAAAAATAGACTCGATTCAAAATTCGTTTCTTTGATGAAGAGAAAACACAATATAGAGTTCGAACTAATTAGCATTTAACCATTTAATAAACCCGACCGGCGAAAAAGCTCGCCGGCCGGTTATCAAAACGTTGAACTAAACCGCTCTCGCGGTAGCTATAGAAGCAGTGCTGTGGCACTGCTTTTTTGTTCTTAAAATTCAGTACATGCCTCATACTCCTTTCAGTGTCCGTTACCTTGAGACACACAAATCTACCCCGAAAGGAGAAAGCCATGAGCGCAATCAGACAGAGAATGATCGAGGACATGCAGTTGCATGGATACTCGGCAAAGACGCAAACCGCCTACCTTGGAGCCGTCAGAGGCCTTGCCGGCCATTACCACCGTACACCGGAAGACATTACCCAGGATGAACTCCGTTCCTATTTCCTTTATCTTGTGAAGGAACGAGGAGTTGCGAGAAGCACCCTCACGATCCATCTTTCCGGGATCAAGTTTTTCTTCGAGAAAACCCTCAAGCGGGAGTGGCTCATCTTTAATCTCGTTCGCCCTAAAAAGAGGACAAAGCTCCCTGTCGTCCTGAGTCCCGACGAAGTGAAACGCATCCTTTCCCTTGTCAAGACTCCCACCGTTCGCATGGCCTTGACCGTCATCTATGCATGTGGCCTTCGTCTTTCCGAAGGGTTGGCCCTGAAGGTACAGGACATCGACAGCTCGCGGATGCTGCTCTGGGTACGCAACGGCAAAGGGGGGAAGGACCGGTGTGTTCCCCTCCCGGAGCGATTGCTGGAGCTGCTGCGCGTGTACTGGAAACTGCACCGTCCCCGTCTCTATCTCTTTCCAAACCAAAAGAATCGTAAGCCCCTCTGTGCTGCCACTCTGCAAAAGACCTTCAAGATCGTTCTCCTCCAAAGCGGAATCCGCAAGGAGGCCTCTATCCATACCCTGCGCCATTCCTATGCGACGCATCTGCTGGAGAGGGGCATCAACCTGCGGGTGATTCAGGAAGTTCTGGGGCATCAAAGCCCCCAAACAACAGCCCGCTACACCCATCTGACGGACAAGAGCTTCCATACACTCGCCGAAACCGTGAATCAGCTCGTGGCCGATCTGTAACGCGGCCATGCCGGGGGTAGCGGATATATTTCGATCCTGCGGTCCTGAGTATCGCGACCGGTACGGCCACGCCATGCCGCCCAGTCACAGGCGGACCATGCAGGATGTCGTCGACTGCCGCACCGAGAGGATGGGAGGACATCTCTTCCGGTGCAGCCATTGCGATCATCTGCGCTATTCCTATCATTCCTGCAAAAACAGAAGCTGTCCCGCCTGCCACGAATCCGATAGGAAGTCATGGCTTGAAAAACGGAAGCGGGAGCAACTGCCGGTTCCCTACTACCATGCCGTCTTTACGGTGCCAAAGGAACTGCACGAGATCATCCGATCGCATCAGAAGATTTCTTATGCCCTCCTGATGGAGGCTGCAGCTCTTTCTCTTATGAAGTTGGCTTCAGACAACCGCTATGTGGGAGGGAAGATCGGCATGCTTTCCGTCCTTCACACCTGGACGCGGGCATTGGTCTATCATCCCCATGTCCACTGCCTCATTCCGGCAGGGGGTCTTTCCCACGACAACCGCTACTGGCTTGAGGCCCGCAAGACCTACCTCGTGCCGGTACGCGCCCTGTCGGATATCTTCCGGGCCACTTTTATTGCCCTGGCGCGCAGGAAACTTCCCGAAACGGTATTCCCTCAGTCGATATGGAAAACTCCTTGGGTGGTCTACTGCAAACCCTGTGGCCATTCAACAGAGAAGACCCTCTCTTATCTCGCCCGGTATGTTCACCAAACCGCCATCACCAACAGCCGAATCCTTTCTGTAGAGCGGGGCAAGGTCACATTCCGCTACAAAGATTCCAGGGAATGTCGGTGGAAGACCATGACTCTTGAGGCATCGGAATTCATCCGTCGCTTCCTCCAACATGTCCTTCCCCGAGGCTTCCACAAGGTCCGCTATTACGGGCTTCTAAGCCCCCGCAACCGAAACATCTTTGAACAGATCCGCCGAGAACTGACCAACAAGACTGAAATTGGTGACGCTGAACCATTGAATGTTGATTCAAGCGCCAAAATTCCGGAATCCATCCGTCTCTGCCCTCTGTGTCACAAAGGATACCTGATCTCGATCATGCCGCTTCCCCGCAGATGGAGGGCGCCGCCATGACCTTTGTGTCAGTGAATCCTCATAGTCTGCTGTTTTGTTCACCGGCAAACGATGCCTCTTGGTTTTCGTTATCCCATTCTTGCGCCCAGATGCCGGAATCTGACCCCGTCGCTCGGTCAAATGCCCCGATTCGTCTTATGACCTGTGTACGATACGGCCGAATGCTGCGCAATCGCCTCGATTTATTTCTTGATTTCAAAGAAAATTTCCCCCATAGTAACTCTCAAACCGACAAACACGACGATTAAAATTCCATAGAAACACAAGCCCCCCGCGAGAGGGTTTGTTCAACTCAGTTTTTACGTCGGCTCCGCGCCATAAAAACTCTTAAAACGTTAGGCAACCCTTTTGCTAAAAGTATCAGGTGAAAAATGACAACAAAGGAAAACATGACCGAACAACTTATTTGCAAAATTAGAATCAATAAGTAAAATAAAAATTTCATAACAAATCAATCCAGCGGACTCGCTACGCTCACCGCTGATTTTTACGTTCGGTCAATAAGGATAAATTCAGAAGTCCTTACCTCTGTGAAGATAAGCTGACACTTTCGGGGCTTCCCTGATCTCCGCTGCCTCCCCTGATTTCA
>JAKLQR010000308.1 GCA_022013235.1 Thermodesulfovibrionales bacterium
AGATGCTGGACAAGCCAGCATGACAAAGTAAATGCACTCAATTTTATGTCTACACTAGGATGAGAACCTTAGGATTTAGATAGTAGAATTTAGGATTTATATAATTCTGGAGGTTTATAATGGCGTTAACCGGCGTAGAAATATTCAAACTCCTTCCGAAGACGAACTGTAAGAAATGCGGATTCCCCACCTGTCTTGCCTTTGCAATGAAACTTGCGCAGAGGCAGGCGTCTCTCGATGCGTGTCCTGATGTCTCTGAAGAGGCAAAGCAGAAACTCGGAGAAGCATCTGCTCCACCGGTAAGGCCAGTCACGCTGGGCATCGGGGAAAAAGCGGTGAAGATGGGAGAGGAAACCGTTCTCTTCAGGCATGACAAAAAGTTCGTGAACCCCTGTGTCTTTGCCCTCGCGATACGGGATACCCTTGGAGATGATGAGATAAAGAACAGGGTTGATGCAGTGCTTCAGTCCGAAATTGACAGAGTAGGCCAGAAGTTGAGAGTAGACGCCCTCGCACTTATTCATGAATCCAACGATCCCGTCAGATTCGGGTCTGTCGCCGGGAAGGTTGCCGGTATGGCGCCGGAAGTTCCTGTAATTCTGTGCACTTCAGACCCGCAGGCTGCCGAAGCTGCCGGAAAAATCTATTCTGACAAAAAACCGGTCATCTGCGGAGCGAATTCCGGCAATCTTGAAGCGATGGCGACTATTGCGAAAACGAATAAGACAACGCTCGGGGTGACGGCAAAAGGACTTGAGGACCTCGCAGCCCTTACCGAAAGGACAAAAGCCCTCGGGATAGAAGATATGGTGATGGACTCAGGGGCGCGTACCGCAAAAGAAATTCTTGAGCACAATACCCTGATACGGCGTGCGGCGATAAAGAAAAATTATAAACCCCTCGGATACCCGATCATCACCTTTGCATGTCGTGATGACAGTCTTATCGACGCGCTGATCGCAGGCGTCGGCGTTGCGAAATATTCATCGATTGTCGTATTGAACAGTATTGAACACTGGAAAAACCTCGCGCTCTTCACGCTCCGTCAGAATATCTATACAGACCCGCAGGTGCCGATGCAGGTGGAGCAGAAAGTATACAAAATCGGTGAACCGACAGCGGAATCACCGCTGCTCATCACGACTAACTTCTCCCTTACGTACTTTATTGTATCGGGCGAGGTCGAAAACAGCAGAGTGCCGACTTATCTCGCGGTTATGGATTGCGAAGGCGTCTCCGTTCTCACTGCCTGGGCAGCAGGAAAATTCACCGCATCGAAAATTGCCCAGTTCATCAAGGACAGCGGCGCTGATTCCATGGTAAGCCACAGGGAACTGATCATTCCCGGTTATGTTGCTATCCTGAGCGGGGCGCTCGAAGATAAACTTGACGGCTGGAAGGTCACTGTCGGACCGAGAGAAGCGAACGGGATTCCGGCGTTTATGAAGACAAGGATGTCATAACAATATAAAATGAACAATTATCAATGAGCAATTTAAATTTTATTACAAGAGCAAGTAAATGTTTCAAGGTCGTCATTGCCTGGCTTGACCGGGCAATCCAGAAGGAACTGGATGCCCCGATCAAGTCGGCGCATGACATTTTTATCTATATTACTTGCCAAAGGAATAAATTTTGACTTTTGCAATGATAATTTTGACTTGATTCTTCCATAGGAGGTAGTGATGTCTAAGGTTATAGCCTCGGCAGCCATAAGGGGTGCACGAGCACTTGTCATACAGGCGGAAGAGATGCTTGAAAAGACGATTGCGGAAAAGGGGGGAAGCACGCCTTTTGAATTTCCCGATACCGCTTATTATCTCCCCATGATCTATGCGATGACAGGCTTCGCGGTGAAGACATTGTCTGACATGAAGGCAGCGCTCGGCCTCGCAAAGGAATTGCTGCATCCCGATCCCGAAGCGGAGGTATGGAAACCCTATCTCGGTGAGGCCCTCGATTCGGGAATGGCCACGCTTTTTGCCGAGGAAATAATCATGGCTCTCCGGTATGTGCATGGTCTTGAACCTGTTACCGATCCGGAAACAGGATATGTATATAACGGCTTCATAACGGATACGGTCCAAAGGAATCTCGGCATACAGCTTGTTGATGGAACGATGCCGGGTTTTGCTGCTGTTATAGGCGCTGCTCCTGATGATGATACTGCCGTAAAAATAGTCCGTGAACTTCAGGAAAAAAACATTCTCACATTCCTTTCCGGTCACGTAAACGGAAACAGCGTGACCAAACAGCTTCTCAGAAAGGGAGTTGAACTTGGCTGGGAGACGCGAATCGTACCGGTTGGTCCGGATACGGAGCATACCATATATCCACTGAACTGGTCGGTAAGGGCCTCGCTCATTTTTGGAGGGAAAAAACCGGGAAATTACAGAGAACATCTCAGATATACCAAGGACAGGGTTTTCGCGTTCGCGCTTGTTCTGGGAGAACTGGACGACACCGAGTGGACGACGGGTGCAGGGGCAATCAATATGGGATATCCTGCGATCTGTGATACCGATGTCCCGGTTATCCACCCAACCGGAGTTTGTATCTACGAAGAAGTCGATAAGGAATTCGACCATGACAGGATAGTCCAGAAGGCCATTGAAGTCCGCGGACTGAAAATTATTACAGAAAAACCGCCGATTCCCGTTGCGTACGGTCCGGCCTTTGAAGGTGAAAGGATCAGGAAAGAGGATATGTTTATGGAATTCGGCGGAGCACGCACGCCGTCGTTTGAATGGGTGAGAACGCGCGAAATGGAGGAGATAGAGGACGGCAAAATCTCGATCGTGGGAAACAACTGGCAGGAGAAATATGAGCAGGGCGGAAAGATGCCGCTTGCTATTGTTATAGACATTGCGGGACGGAAGATGCAGAAGGATTTTGAAGGTGTTATAGAAAGAAAAGTACACCATAATATAAACGAAGCACAGGGAGTCTGGCATATGGGCCAGCGCGATATCAACTGGCTCAGGATCAGCCATAATGCAAAAAAAGAAGGATTTACCCTCGAGCATCTCGGCATCATCAATGCCACCATGACGCATGCCAGATTCAAGTCGATTGTCGACAAGGTTCAGGTAACGATATATACAGAAGAGGAAGATGTTCTGAGAATCCAGGAAGAGGCCCGGAAATCCTATAAGGAACGCGACCAGAGGCTTGGCGGGTTGGTAGACGAATCTGTTGACTTGTTTTATTCGTGTCTCCTCTGCCAGTCTTTTGCCCCAAGTCATGTCTGC